>CAZNVX010000052.1:3497-10778 GCA_964576225.1 uncultured Christensenellaceae bacterium | reverse complement strand
TCTTTGATCTTCTCCGCCAACGACTCCATGCGATCAAACTCAGGCTGCGTCATGTTCATGATCTTCTCGTTGGATTTGTCGACAGCAGCGCCGTATCGTGCGCGCGCTTCCTCTCCGTATTTTCGCTCGTTCTCGTCTAAATACCTTTGCCTGACACCTTCAAATCTTTCTTTATCAGTCATATTGGTTTCCCCTCTTTCTGCAGATAGTGTCTTTTTGACGTTTTCGATCAGCGTATCAAGCATATCTCGCCGGGCCAGCAGCTTTTCAAGATGCTGCTTTAGAGCCATTTGCCTGCTGAACGATGGCGCGCTGATAATCTGTCTGATCTCTTCCGGCCCCACATCAAGCGCACGGAAAAAGAGTATCTGCTGCAGCGCGGCCACCTGCGCCGGCCCATAAAGCCGGTATCCGGCACGGTTATGCTCCTCCGGTGCAAGAAGCCCGATCTGGTCATAATAACGCAGCGTGCGTGTTGAAATGCCCGCCATTTTTGCCAATTGTCCGATCGTATACACGTCTTTCTCACCTCCGCACCTACAGCATAAATCATGACGTAACGTCAATGTCAATACACAAAATTAAAAAGGCACCGAGCCGATGCCTTCGTTGTTAATCACAGCTTTCCGCAAATTTCCGGTGGTTTGAATACGAATTTATCAGATTTCCTCCAGACCGTATCCCGCATCGTGCACGGCTTTTTTTAGTCGGTCAAAGCCTGTTTTGCTCTCATCAAATTCAACGGTCAGTTTTTCCGATACCAGATCAACCTCTGCCCGCAGCACGCCATCCAGCGTAGCAACCGCTTTCTTCACGCGCATGACGCAAGACTCACAGCCCATTCCTGTAACGCGAAAGCTTTTTTCTGTCATCGCAAATCCCTCCTGCTTGGTGTTTCTTCCAGCTACCACAATTGTACCATGTTTTGCTTGAGAAATGCAATCATTGGTTGGCAAATACCTGTTCGATCAGCAGGGCACAAATATATTTTGCACGCTGCCAGACCAACGTTTCGAATTGTTGATCGTCATGCGGCGCTGACCCGTTACCCGAAGGCGTCAGCTCCACACAAAAGGCCGGCCGCTCAAATTCCTGGCGGAACCAGTTTTCAAAGCCCGCGCCATATACCGCAGGATCTTCGGACACAGGCATCAGCTTATATCCGGTTACATCAGACAGGGATTGCGCGATGGTGGACCCTGCTTCAATGGCTTGTTCTGTTCCGCTGTCCGCCCAGTAAATAACCTCGCCCTTGGTGTGGAAGCTCGCAGCCAACAGGAATTCTGTTTGCTCACAAAGAGCCATGACCGCCTGCACTTCCGGCTCCGTCGCGGGTGCATCTCCCTTATACATTTCTGAGCTGGGTCTGTCTGTGTTGCTGCGCTTCTCATCCCAGTGGCAGGGATACTGCCGGTTTAAGTCCACGCCATTGATATTGGCCTTCCACTCCGCGTATGAATCCTTGAGCATATGCATGCTTTTTACCTTTTCCGGGTCTGCCGCCGCGTCCACGCCATTCTGCACGAGATTGACACCGTCAGGGTTCACCATAGGGACTATATAAACTGTAACCTCACTGAACAATCCGGCCAGATCGTAGCTCCCGTAAGCATCGCCTGATGCAATCGCACGCGCATACTCGTCCACCGTCTCCATCAGAAATGTCGCAGTGATGTATTCACGGGCATGGTGCGCACCAAGCAGCAGCAATTTCTTCTGACCTGTCCCAAGCCTGATCAGAAGCAGATCCCGCCCCTCCACCGACTGGCCGATAATGCTTGTTTTTATCAGGTCGGGATATCTCTCTGCCAGCTCCTGGGCGTCTGACATCATCTGCTCATAACTGTAGGTCTGATTTGGATTTACGATATCCTCCACTGCCGGCGACACGACGGGAGCAGCAGTGTGTACCGCCGGCGTTGCAGAGGGCCGTTCAGCAGGCACCTCACCGGATGTTTCCTGAACCGAGCAGCCGCTTGACGCCAACACAAACACAACCGCCGCCAACACAACAAGGATGTTCTTGTATCGTCTTTTGATGTTTGCCATCTGATCCTCCAGCTCAAACTAAAAAACCGGGTTGATTTTTTTGCTACATGTGATTATAACATGTTTGAAGCTAGAAATCCGACAAATTATTTGCCTGGTAAAGACTTCGTTCAGCGCGATTATCTCTTCTTTTCACATTAATTTACTCATTTTATACAGCCGATCGTTTGAATGTCAAACCAATGGTTTATTAATCTGCTGCAAGGAGCCTGTTAATGATAAGACATCTATATTATTTTATAAAGAAATACAGAGCCCAAAGCTTATCTGCAGCACCGGCCTGCGCAGTATCCAATTTGAAAAGGATTTACTACGCATCCATCATCGGTGCAATTATTTCATTAGTTCATATGCTTCTATTCGTTTTTTCACCGGAATCTGATACCTTGCATCTGGTGTATTGGCGAAATGGCATCATTGCTTCCCACTCAGTTATTTTCGTGCTTTTTACCGCTTCATTTTTTACTGCGCGGTTTTTGAGAAAGAACAACATCACGGGCACGCCTCTCCACGTGCTCCAGTATGCGGTTGTCGGCGTCGTTATGTCTGCCGGTGTCGTGATCGTTTCCATCGATCAGCTTGCCACCAGCAATATCACGCCCTTCATTGTGGTCTGTCTTATTACGGGGACTGTATTTCTCATTGATCCGATTTATTCTTTTTTGATATTTACAGCCTCGTATCTGGCCTATTATCATGCCATTGCGGTGGCGTCGCTGTATCCGGCGCAATTGCTTTCAAACAGGGTCAACGGTATCACGGCTATTGGTATCGGCTTTGCCCTTTCTATGATCATGTGGCGGATGAATCTTACAAATCTGCGGCAAGAAAAGCGGATTGCCGCTCAACAGCAGCTGCTTGAGCAGGTCAACAAGGAGCTTGAGAGAATGGCTTACGTTGACTCATTGACAGGCCTTCCCAATCGGCGCCACTTTGATGATGTGCTGCAGAAGGAACTGGCGCTTATTGAGCGCAAAGGGCATGAATCCTGTCTGGTGATGATTGATGTTGACGATTTCAAGGGAATCAACGACATATACGGCCATCCGGCCGGAGATTGTTTTTTGGCACAGTTCAGCAGCCTGCTGGCCAATAGCATCCGGAAGTATGACACCCTTTGCCGTTTGGGCGGTGATGAATTTATCGCGTTGTTGCCGCAGACAACACTCTCAGAAGCTGCTGCATTTGCAGAAAGCCTCCGGGAGCGTCTTGTGCCCCACGCATTTGAAATCGACACTGTCACAGTTCGCGCAACCGCCAGCATCGGCGTCGCCCGGCTGGCAGGCAGCCGGGACGGAACGCTGATCAAACTCTATGCCGATGTGGATAAAGCGTTGTACCAAGCCAAGCAAAGCGGACGCAACTGTGTCCGCTGTGCTTAAGCCGGCATTACTGTTGTCTGGCTCTCACAGGTGCGCGGCGCAGCGCCAGATAGCTCAGGCATCCCAGCAGCGCAAACAACACACCGCTTGATATCATTCCCATATGCGGATCACCGCTGGCAAGCCCTGAGGCCCAGCCGATAAATGTAGACACGGCCTTTAACATCGTCCGGCCAAACAGGCTGAAGTCAAGCGCCGGCAGCCCAAACAGCACGAGCACCGGCACACCGATGGAGACCAGCAGTTTTACAGGCTTGCTCATACGATAATACAGGGCCGAGATCAGATATCCCGCCATACCCGCGGCCAGATAACAGCAAAGCATCCATGCGAAACCGGTTACCGTGCGTGCAGCGATTTCCGCAGAGGCAAGCCCGTACATCTGAATGAACGCAGACTGATAATTTCCTATCCCGCTCATGATTAGCGCATACAGGCTATCGATCACCGCCATCCCGGCCGCCACAGCGGCTATCACAGTCAGGAAGCTTACAAACATTGTCTTTCTGGATACATTGTTTGCGCTGAGCATGTGAAATGTGGTTCTGAACGAATTGAGTCCCACAATGAATATAAAAATTACAGAGGCCATATCAAGCCCGCCAACGATTATGCTCCCCTGATTTCTATCTGCCAATGATAATGAAACTCCCATAAGAGTAAGCAGCGCTGCAATCACAGCATAATAAATGATCAACGGCCATTTCATGCCGCATATCTGATACTTCCAAGCAGGGTAAAACCTCATGAGCCCAGTCCTCCTTCCGAATTCGTCAAATGTATGAACAGGTTCTGCAGCCTCATGCGAGAGACCTCCACTCCGGAAGGTACTGATTCGGCGGCCAAAGGCTCCAGCAGATAGGCGCTTTTAATGCCGCCCAGAGTATCACACCCGAGAACACGGCGTCCTGCGATAAACGCGTCGATTTGGCTGACCGAACCTGTTACCGTATACCCTGCTGCCATCACGTTTTGTGCCGTGTCATTCATGATCACTTTGCCGTCCTTGATGATAAACACATGCTCAATCACATCTGCCGCTTCTTCGATCAGATGCGTTGAAACCACGATCGTCCTTTGCTCCTTGTTATAAAGCGCTATCATCTCACGGTAAAACAGATCGCGGAAGTTGGCATCCAACCCCAGAACCGGCTCATCCAGCAGCAGAATTGGCGCATTGCATGAGAGCGCCACGATGATCTTGTATATCGATGCGTATCCCGTTGACAGAGTCTTAACGCGCTTGCGCGTGTTCAGCGCGAACTTGTCCGCTAACGCCATGGCATACTCCATGTCCATATTGGGATAGAATACCTGCGTCCACTTTAACACATCCCTGACCGGCATGGACTCAGGATAGAGCGGCTGCTCGCTCATGTAATAGACCTTTCCAAGCACCGCGTCATTCTCGCAAACAGGCTGTCCATTGATCAGCACCTCTCCGGATGTCGGGAAAATACGGTTGGTGATCAGATTCAGCAGCGTTGATTTTCCGGCACCGTTTCGGCCCAGCAAACCATATATCTTCCCTTCTTCAATTGTGACTGACACGCCGCGAAGCGCTGTGGTGTGCCCGAACCTTTTCGTCAGATTATTGACAACAATTTGGCTCATCTGTGAAATCCTCTCCTTATCATTTCATATAACTGTTCACTCGACAACTCCAGTTTCTCCGCTTCAACGATCATGGGCATCATGTACCTCTCGAAAAACCGCTGCCGTCTTTTGCTTATGATCATCTGTCTGGCTCCATCAGCCACAAACATACCCACACCACGCTTTTTATATAGCACACCGTCGTCAGCCAGCTTGTTGACACCCTTAAGGGCAGTGGCCGGGTTGATTTTGAACCGGACGGAGATCTCAGTGGTGGAAGGCGCCTGTTCGCCTTCTGCCAACGCGCCGGACATGACCGCATTTTCTATCTGCTCTGCGATTTGCACAAATATAGGCACATCGGAGCTAAAATCCACTTGCATCACATCACCTCTCTGGTTATGTACTTATGTAACTAACCATAATACAATAAGTTTTCATTGTCAACTTCTTTTTTAACGGAGGCCTGAATGCCAATGCGATTCAACGACCGGTTACCGCCGCCGTGGCCAGCCGCCCATCCAACGCGGTCTATTGACAGCCTGAATCCCTTCAAATATAATTACCTTCGGCGGCACAATAATTTCCTTTTTCATGCCGCTCTAATGCCGAAAAGACCCTGCGTCCACATCAATTGCGTATATGGGAAAGGCGGTCTCATGGAAACACTTCATAAAGCTTTTGTCGGATACGGCTGGCAGAATGGCGTTATGATCGTCATTGGCCTGGTGCTTATTGTGCTGGCTATCAAAAAGGAATATGAGCCCATGCTGCTTCTGCCAATCGGCTTTGGGTGTATTCTGGCGAATCTCCCGCTTGCGGCCGTTTTGGGCACTGCGGAAGATCCCGGTTTTTTGCAGGTGCTTTACAATGCCGGCATCACCACCGAGCTTTTTCCTCTGCTCATTTTCATCGGTATTGGCGCCATGATCGATTTTTCACCTCTTCTTAAGCAGCCTGTGATGATATTCTTCGGCGCTGCCGCCCAGCTTGGTATATTCATGGCCATGCTGCTGGCCATCTGCGCAAACGGGTTGATTCCAGGCATATTCGACCTGAAAGAAGCCGCGGCGATCGGCATCATCGGTGCGGCGGACGGCCCCACCACGATATATGTGGGCAATCTGTTCGCCCCTGATTACATTGGTCCGCTTTCCGTGGCCGCCTATTCTTATATGGCGATGGTGCCCATCATCCAGCCACCGGTTATCCGATTGATGACGACGAGGCAAGAACGCCGGATACGTATGGAAACGGATTACGGCAAACCTGTCAGACGGCCCGTTCTGATCGCCTTTCCAATCATTGTCACGCTGGTGGTCGGCTTTGTCGCGCCGCAAGGCGTGCCGCTGGTCGGTGCATTGATGTTCGGCAACCTGGTTCGTGAATGCGGCGTGCTAAAACGGCTCTCGTCCGCCGCACAGAATGAGCTGGCCAGCGTCGTCACAATCTTGCTCGGCATCACGATTGGTTCCTCCATGTCCGGGAATAAGTTTCTGCAGCTGAACACCCTGCTCATACTGCTGATCGGTTTTCTGGCTTTTGTGTTCGATACGGCGGGTGGTGTGCTTTTCGCAAAGTTGGTGAACCTGTTCCTGAAAAAGAAAATCAATCCGATGATTGGCGCTGCGGGGATTTCCGCTTTTCCCATGTCGGCGCGTGTCGTTCAAAAGATGGCGCAAAAGGAGGATCCGTCCAACTTTATTCTGATGCCGGCTATCGGCGCCAATGTGTCCGGACAAGTTGGTTCCATCATTGCAGGCGCCGTATTGATCTCATTGCTGAGTTGACAGGAGGTGTATCATGGACATAGCCGCTATGATCGTTGAAGGCGTCAAGTATCTGGGGATTGGTATCGGCGTGGTTTTCGCTGTGCTGAGTGTGTTTTTCGTGATCATCAAGCTGCTGCTCAAGATCTGGCCACCAGAGCAAGCTCACTGACAATCAGCATTTCCCGCATACCGTGCTGCCGGCGCATTATTAAACGCGCTTTTGGTCAGAAGCATCCAATCGTCAAACCGGTCGGCACGGTGGTCGCTCCCCCCCTCCCGCGCTCATCGCCGGTTCATTTGATTTATCGATAGCCGGATTGGTTATAACCATCCTGTCCGCCTCAGTGGTTATCAACTTCAATCTGCGCGGAAGGGCGCGCAGCTAAAGATTTGCTCTATGAGCGTGACGGCGTCTGACAGGACAGCTAAGCTGTTCGCTGCCGGTCAGAGGTTCACTTCCGTTGATTCACCCAGTCTATGTA
>CAZNVX010000052.1:0-3487 GCA_964576225.1 uncultured Christensenellaceae bacterium | reverse complement strand
TCTTATGGCGGCGGAGACCCCACCACAAGCAAGCGCTGCCTCACACGCAGTCGCTGATGTCATCACCAGCCGAACAGTATCATTTGCGCCCAGCGCGGCGATGACCAATGCGTGGCACACCTGGCTGCCAACAGTCAGCATGCGGCAGAAACGCCCGCCCGGCAGCACGGCGCCATTCACCTGCAGCTCAAAAGCTGCAAATGAAGCCGCTTTCGCTCTCAGATTCAGATCGAAAGATATTTCATAATCTCCGGCATCCATCACGGTGATGTCTGAGGTGTCTGGCTTATGAATCACATGACGCATACAAGCATTGCTGCTGAACCTGACTGGTATCGTTTCACCCGGCCGCCGTACCGAGAGTGTTTGTGCGCCTTGCTGATAAACGTATCCATACGCGGCGCCCACGGTCTCCACCGCATTGCTTTGAATACCGGTATCATTATCCCCGTTTACTGGTATTACCTCTTCTGTATTGGGGTTGGGCTGTATAGAATTGTCTTCTGCCACTGCTTGATAGACACGCTTATGCTTTTGCGGCTGGGTGATCCAGGCTTGCCCACGCAAACCGCACGACGGGTTGGGGTAAGCAAATGTGCCAGATGCCTCATAACGACCAAACATGCTTTTCATAATCTCTCCTTGTCGCGAAGATTATCACTGTTTTAGTTTATGGATGAGTTTATGAATTCGTGCTTGATTCAACCTATGTTCCCCAGCCTTGCTCAGCGTCGCATTATCGCTTATTATCCTGTCTGTTGGCGGCTCTGTCGCGGCCGGTTTTTGCTTTGCCCTGAAGCTCAGGCACTGGGGGCTGCTCGTTCTTTTCAAAATGCTGCTTTTTATTGCTTTCCGTACCGTGCGGTTCGCTTGGGTTTGGTCGGCGCATACCTGCTTTGGCCATGTTCTCCCTCCGTTTTCTATTACTATCATTATTTATTTCCAATTAAGCAGCAATTATGGCAATCTCGCAAAGCACTTGACAAAAACTTGATGGATGTATATACTTCATCTACCATTTGAAATGAGGCGCATCTTTTGGACCGTACAGAACAACTGGGAAAAGCCCCCATATTTAAGCTTGTCATCAAATTTTCTCTGCCGACCATATTTGCCATGATCGTCAATGCCATTTACAACATTGTAGACCGTATTTTTGTTGGTCAGTTTGTTGGTGAAGACGCATTGGGAGGCCTGACCATTGCGTTTCCGATCATGATCGTGGCCTTTGCCATAGGCACGCTGTTTGCGATTGGCGGCGCAACGCTGATTTCCATTAAGCTTGGCGAACGCGACATCGATCAGGCCAACAGAATATATGGAAACCTGACAACACTGATGTTGGCTTCGGGTTTGCTGCTGACCATACTTGGCCAGATATTCATGCCTTCTTTGCTAAAGCTTGTGGGTGCCACAGAGGCCAACCTGCCATATGCGCTCACTTACATGCGCATCATCACGGGCGGCGTGGTGTTTCAGCTGGCTTCCTTCACAATGGCAGCGCTCATACGCAGCGAAGGCAAGCCTGTTTATGCCATGGTGAGTCAGGTGGTTTCAGCGCTTACAAATATTCTGCTAGACTATATATTTATCGGACTTTTTGGTTGGGGCGTGGCCGGCGCAGCTGTTGCCACCGTGATTGGGCAGCTTGTGGGGTTTGTCATGCTGTTCCGCTTCTTCTTCATATCGAAGAAGAGCCTGCTTAAGCTCCACCTGGCTAATGTGCCGCTTCGCGCAGCGCTTGTCCGTCAGATATGTATGATTGGCGCGTCGAGCTTTATCATCAATCTGGGTACTGGTATATCCGCGTCTTTTACCAATGTCGCGCTGGAATCGTACGGCGGTGATGCTGCCATCACCTCATATGGTGCGATAAACAGCCTGATTACGCTCGTTTTGATGCCTCTTATTGGGCTGCTGCAAGGAGTCGGGCCCATAATGGGTTTTAATCACGGTATGCGGCAGAACAAACGTGTTTGGCATACGCTTTGGACCGGCATCGCACTCGGTTCGGTTTTTGCCGTGCTTATGTTCGCTGTTATGGAGATGTTTCCAGAAGCGGCTGCATCTTTGTTTTTGGATCCAGCTTCTCCCACAATGCAGGTGTGCGCGCAGGGTCTGCGTATCCAGATTCTGTTCCTCCCAATCCTGCCAATCAGCATTCTGTCCACAGCTTATTTTCAATCCACGGCGCAAGGCGGAAAGAGCCTGCTGATAAGCGCCCTGCGGCAGGTCCTGGTCATCGTCGCGGTGATGGTTCTGCCGCTTTACTGGCAGCTCAACGGCGTATGGATGGCGCTTCCTTTTGCCGAAATCACCATGATCTTTGTGTCAATCATCATGCTGGCCGCCGACAGAAGGGCAAGAAAGCGCGCCGTTCTTCCTGAACCAGCCTGATCTGTCACAATCAAGACAAAAGACCATGCCTGATGTATGGATGGCATGGTCTTTGCGCAGCGTCCCCTGTATTATTCACTGGTCGTGATAACAAAGCAGCCTCTCCATTTGACAATGTGTTTTACCTCTTCACCACATGAATCCAGACAAGTCGGCGCAAGCGCGTCGGTTATGTTGTTGGCCACCGCGAGATCCTCAACCGATACATCTTCAATCTCCGGAAGGCTTCCCAGATTACAGCTGCCGCCTATCGATGCATCCACAATAATGCTTCCCGCAGCGGAAACCCAGCCCAATGGAGTCGACTGTGTCGTCATCACGCATGATGAAGCCAGATTTCCGGCATTCTCGTCAAATATCGCCGATCTCTCCTGAACATTGTAATCCGAATCGCTCTGTATGATCGGGAAAGCATTGCACATGTAGGGTATTGTTCCGATCAAATGATAGATACACAGCTGCACCGGCCCCACATCCGGAACCTCGACGCTCTCCAGCTGGGCAGCTACTTTTAGCTTGCTTATATCAAATATGACGCTCTTAACACCGTTTGGCTCATCATAAGTTTCATCCAGTATGAATGGTGGTTGAAGCTCTGCCGCTGCGCAGAACGGAATCCTGACCTCTGCCATATCATCAGTGCCTCCTTGAATTACCCTGATTTGTGCTTCCACTATATCCTATTTTATTCCTGATCCATGATAATGTGACTTGGCACCATCTTATGGCTTGGCGCAAAAAAAGAACGGGGCATCATCCCCGCTCAAAACGATTAAAGAGTGGTCAATCTCACCTGCACTCACATGTATGCCGCAGACCGAAACAGAAAGCACACGCACAGGCGCTCCGCATCCAGGGTGCGGCTAAACCGGTGTTTCAGTCCCGATGGTATCTTGATGCACACGGCAGCACCATTACTTGTATCCGCCGGGGTGTTCTTTGTGAAACCGCCACGCGCTTGCCAACATGTCATGAATACCGAAGCGCGGACGCCATCCAAGCTCTGTTCTGATCTTAGACGAGGATGCAATCAGCGTGGCCGGGTCGCCCGAACGCCGCGGCGCCATGTCGTATTCGATTGGATGCCCCA
>CAZNVX010000051.1:0-11108 GCA_964576225.1 uncultured Christensenellaceae bacterium | reverse complement strand
CAGTATGCCGCCAAAAAAACCGGCCACTGTGACCCAGGTGCCGTTCGGGTCGCCAAGCGCTTCGGTCAGCAGCCTGTTGGATTCTGCGAATATTTCAATCATGGACACATAGATCATCACACCGGCTGAAAAACCGAGCACAACGGATAAAAACCGCGTGTTTGTTCTTTTGGCGAGCAGCGCAATCAAACTGCCGATGCCGGTGGATAATCCGGCGAACAACGTCAGTGCAAATGCAAGCAGCACAGTTTCAGTAGAAAAATTCATCATCGCATATGACTCAATCTAAAAAATCATGCACATTCTATCACTGGATCGCGGAGAAATCAACGAAAAGTTAGCTGAAGTGAAATATTATAATCATATGATATGAACATGCTACAGCGCGGGGGCGTCGATACGCGCATTGGCTTCAAGTGCGAGCAGCGCGTTTTTGATATCCAACCCTGCGCTATATGCCTGCCTTGAAGCCGATCGATGAACCACGCGGTGGCAGGGGATGAGTATCGGCAATGGGTTCATGCGCATCGCGGTGCCCACGGCGCGCATGGCAAGCGGATAACCGGCGGCCAGCGCCACATCGCCGTAAGTGGCGGTAAGGCCATAGGGGATGCGAAGCGTGGCGGCATACACAGCCTGTCGGAACGGTGTGCCCGGGATCAGCAACGGCAGGTCAAACGCGAACCGTTTGCCTGCGAAGTATTCGGCGATTTGGGCTGCAAAGGGGAGGGTGTCGTCATGGTGCTCGAAGCCGCAGCCCATCGCTTCCTTAGAAAACAAAACGCGATGGATCACACCGTCCTGATAAAGCGCTGTGATTGTGCCAACAGGAGTAGCGGCACGGCAGGCCACCCGGCGAAGCTTGTTGTCAGAGGCTGTCTGGTTCATATTCGTGTCCTTTCCCTAAAAGTTTTTGCATGCAGACGCAGCCGTCGAAGGACTGATAAAGCGAAAACCCCGCAGTCATAAGCATGGACGGATGCCCGTGATAGTGCATGGCGCAGGAGCCGTTCGCCATCGTCGGGTACGCTTCCATCATATCGTAACCTTTCAAAGCCAGCGCTTCACAGGCATAACGGAGAAGGGACTGCGCGATACCCATCCGGCGGTAAGCCGGTGCAGTGATAAAGCAGGTGGCCGCACAGATGCGGATGCCCTGATCTTCTGCCGTCAGCAAGCGCGAGAACCGCGTATAGCTTGCCTTGTCACCTGCATTGCACCAACCTATTGGCGCATCACCGTCATAGGCGAGAAAGCCAGTCAGGGATCCCTGTTCTATCATGCAAATAGCTTCTTCGCGGTTATCCGCTGCGTTTCGCTGCATCCATGCGTCATCGGTGCCCGAAAAATGGTTATAGACACAGTAGCAGCCGGCCCATTCCGGATTGTCGGAGAAGGCAACGTCGTCAAAAAAACGGAGGAAGTCCTCAAGCCGCAAGGCGCAGAGCGCATGAATGTGAAGATTCATAGCATAGCCTTTATATCTGTTCTTGTTCTTATATTATCATCTGTCTCGGGGGTATGGCAACACGTGGGTCCACAAGAGGTTGTAAGCCGCGATTGTAGAAGGCCGTAAACAAAAACCTCCTGCCGGGTTATCCCCGCAGGAGGCATATGATGGTCACTGAATCATTATTTAACTTCCGCCGTGGCGCCGACTTCTTTAAGCTTGGCCACAATACCCTCGGCTTCGTCTTTCGGTATGCCTTCTTTAACTGTGCTCGGCGCACCATCAACCACATCTTTGGCTTCTTTGAGGCCAAGGCCGGTGATCTCGCGGACAACCTTGATGACCTTGATCTTCTCAGCGCCAACATCCTTTAATACAACGTCAAACTCAGTCTTTTCCTCTTCGGCAGGAGCAGCGGCAGCAGCGGCAGGGCCGGCAGCGGCCATGGCCACAGGCGCAGCAGCGCTGACGCCGAATTTTTCTTCGATAGCCTTAATGAGCTCGGACAGCTCCAATACGCTCATCTTTTCGATGGCTTCCAATATTTCCTGATTGCTCATGATTATATTCCTCCAAATTATTATTTTTGTTTGTCTTTAGCTTTAGGCCTTTAAGCCTGTTTTTGTTCCTTGACCGCATTGAGCGCATATCCAAGTTTTGAAATAATACCGGACAGCGATCTGGCAAATCCTGTAATCGGGGCATTGAGCGTTCCTGCGAGCTGAGATAGCAGCTGCTCTCTTGAAGGCAGGTCGGCCAGGCTCTGTATGCCCGCAACGGTGATGATCTTCCCGTTTAAAAGACCGGACTTGATCTCCGTTCTGTTCTTCAGCTTCTTCACGAAATCAACCAGCACCTTTGCGGGTGCGACAGGGTCACTATAGCCGAACGCAACGGCTGTGGGGCCTGTCAGGCATTCATCCAGCCCTTTAATCTCAAGCATGTCGGCGGCGCGCCTGAGCATAGAATTTTTGATCACATGATACTCCACGCCGGCAGCACGAAACTGATTGCGCAGCTCAGTCACTTCATCGACGTTGAGCCCTCTGTAATCGTAAAAAATAATGCCCTGAGCTTTTTCCATCTTATCCTTCAGGTCCAGAACGATTTGCTTCTTGATTTCTATGGCTTTCTCTCCCAAATGTTTCACCTCCCTTAGATCAGTTTAATATCAAAAACCCTTTTCTGCGCAGGAAAGCTGCACAAAAAAGGGTTATCCTCTTGGTATCAACTCTCCTCGACAGGCGATTTAAGCGCTTCGCGCACCTGTTGTCTTAGGCAGATTTCGATTATTCAATTACCGCATCATTCTAACAGCAGCAAGCGCGGCTGTCAACCGCTAGTTGATAAATCTTGTCGGGTTTATTTTGACACCCGGTCCCATTGTGGAAGACACCACCACACTTTTTAAGTAGGTGCCCTTGGCTGCCGAAGGCTTAGCCTTGATCAGCGCTTCCATCAGCGCGCCTAAATTATCTCCCAGCTTTTCTTTGCCAAAGCTCTTTTTACCGATGATAACATGGACGATAGCTGTCTTATCCACACGGTATTCGACCTTACCGGCTTTGATGTCGGCTATGGCGCGCGCGACGTCTTTGGTCACAGTGCCTGATTTCGGATTGGGCATCAGACCCTTGGGGCCCAGCACACGGCCGATCTTGCCGACCACACCCATCATATCCGGCGTGGCCACGCACACATCAAACTCAAACCAGTTTTCGTTTTTGATCTTCTCAACGAATTCATCGCCGCCTACATAATCGGCGCCGGCTTCTTCAGCTTCTTTGGCACTGTCGCCCTTGGCAAACACGAGCACGCGCTGTGTTTTGCCGGTTCCGTGGGGGAGAACGATAGCGCCTCTGACCTGCTGGTCGGCATGGCGCGGGTCAACACCCAGACGGACGGAGGCTTCGATCGTCTCGTCAAAATTGGCCTTGGCCGTGTCGATAGCGATCTGGAGCGCCTCACCTGGATCATACTGAACAGTCTTATCGTAAGACTTTACGCTCTCGCGATATTTTTTTCCTCTTTTCATTTTTTCCTCCTTGTGGTCGTGCGGCTCTGATAAGCCTCCCACTTAATCTGCGTCAGTCAACGACATCGACGCCCATGCTTCTTGCTGTGCCGGCGATCATTTTCATCGCGGCTTCCACGCTGGCTGCGTTAAGATCAGGCTGTTTGGTCTCCGCAATTTCTCTGATCTGAGCCTTTGTGATTCTGCCAACCTTCTTCTTGTTGGGCTCGCCGCTGCCGCTTTCAATATTGATCGCTTTTTTGATCAGGACTGGCGCCGGCGGCGTCTTCATGATAAACGAGAACGATCTGTCCGCATACACCGTGATGACGACGGGAATAATGTAGCCCGCCTGCTTGGCGGTCTTTTCATTGAACTCCTTGCAGAAGCCCATGATGTTGACGCCATGCTGACCAAGCGCCGGACCGACCGGCGGAGCCGGCGTGGCCTTGCCTGCAGGGATCTGCAGCTTCACGTAACCGGAAATTTTCTTTGCCATGGTTACACCTCCTTAAGATGCTATTAATGTGGTACAAGCGGAAAATTATTGCCTTTGGCGAGGTGATGCTTGCACAAAAGCTTGTTCCTCCCACTTGCGAAAAGAAGCTTTGAGGCTTCTTTATATACGTTTGATCTGGACGAAATCGAGATCGACCAGCGTGTCGCGTCCGAACATTGAGACGACGACCTTCACCTTCTGCTTTTCCGGATGCACCTCTTTGATGACGCCGACGAAGCTTTCGAGAGGGCCGGAAGTGACCATCACATTTTCGCCCACCTCGACATCAAGCTTAATGGGCACATTCTCCACGCCCATTGCCCGGACTTCTTTATCTGTCAGCGGAATGGGCTTGGAACCGGGGCCGACAAAGCCGGTGACGCCGCGCGTGTTGCGCACAACGTACCAGGTTTCGTCGTCAAGAATCATCTTGACCATCACATAACCCGGGTAACGTTTTTTCATCACGTGCTTTTTCTTGCCGTTCTTCACCTCGATGCTTTCTTCCATCGGTACCTTCACCTCAAGAATGACATCCTCAAAGTTGCGGTTCTGAATGGCCTTCTCCAGATTCATCTTCACCTTGTTTTCGTATCCGGAGTAGGTATGAATCACATACCAATATGGCTTATCCGTTTTTTCCTGCTTGATAAACACACCCTGCGGTTCAGGCTTTTTCGGCTGTTCTGTTTTTTCCGTGTCGTCTAAAACGGCACTGGCTTTTTCTTCATCAGACATAATGACTATAAGCGTGCGTCGCTGTTGAAGCCAACGCGCCTCCTTATTTTTTTAGGACCCAGTCAAACAAGCTTGTCAGGCCAAAGTCCATCAGACCGACAATGATCGCTATAACGAGTATAAAAGCAAGCACCGCTCCGGCATACTTGACTAATTCCTTGGCTGACGGCCATGTGACTTTTTTCAGCTCCGAGATAATATCCTTTAAAAATCTGGCCGGGCTTTTTCTTACTTTTTTATTCGCTTTTTTCGCTGCTTTTTTTTGCTGTTCCAGCTTTTCTTTCCGGTCGTTGCCGAGTAGTTTCGTTTTTGACATAGCCCCTCACATCCTAAACTCATAATAGGTAACCCGAACAAGATGACAGCTACTTGGTCTCCTTGTGGGTGGTATGCTTTTTGCAGAAACGGCAGTACTTGCTCGCTTCAAGCCTGTCAGGGTCATTCTTTTTATTCTTCATCGTGTCGTAGTTTCTCTGCTTGCACTCGGTGCACGCCAAAGTGATCTTGGTACGCATGGCCTTCCTCCAAATCGTATGTCTGCGCAATTAAAAAAGGCCGTCAAAGCCTGTTTTTTAGAGCACTATCAGTAATCTAGCACAACAGCCCTTGGTTGTCAATAATTATACCCGTATGACGGACTTTTTTTTACATCCTGTATGCTGGATCTTTTAGGCAGGAAGCGAGGTCAAAATCGCGCGCCATGGCATTGATGTGTTTGCTCGGGCAAGAATGCGTATATAAATGTAGGGTAATGATTAACACACACTCAATCTGATTACAAAACCGCGCGCGCACTGCGAAACGCTGGCCCAAAAACCGCTGCTATATCAACCTGCGGATAGGCTCTCGAGCCGCGCAAGTGGGAGATCGGGGTATGTACGGGTGAGATGATTGGTCTGCAAACTGGGCGGTTATGAGAAGATCAGAAAGAGACGATCCTTAGCCGCCCAAATACACAGTGATGCTATATACTTCTTGCTAATCGCATGAAATTTTGATATTTTAAAGTATATGAATCTCAAGACTGGTATGCTACCAGTTTAGCAGAATAAATTTTTTTTATTAAGGAGTGGATTTCAAATGAAGAAACTGAGTATTCTTATGCTGGTTGCTATGCTTTTTGTGGTATTTGCTCTCACGGCCTGTACCCCTTCAAAACCGGTGGAAGCAGAACCGGCTGCACCTGCCGGGGAAGAGGCTCCCGCATCGGATAAGGAAGAGTTGTTCATTGTGGGTATGGAGTGCGCCTATCCTCCGTACAACTGGACGCAGATGGACGACAGCAACGGCGCGGTGGCGCTGGAAGCCGGCCAGTTTGCCGGCGGCTACGATGTGGAGATCGCCAAGCTGATCGCTGATGGATTGGGCAAAAAGCTGGTCATCGTGCCCACAGCTTGGGACGGCTTGATTCCTGCGCTGAAATCCGGCGTGATTGACGCGATAATCGCGGGCATGTCTCCGACGGACGAGCGCAAAGAGTCCATCGACTTTTCTGACAGCTACTACCGTGAAGACATCGTGCTGGGCATGGTGGTCAAGAAGGGCAGTGCATTTGAAGGCGCGACAAGTCTGGCTGACTTTTCCGGCGCCAAGATCACCGCTCAGCTCGGCACCTACCACTACGACAAGATCGACCAGATTGAAGGCGTATCCATTCAGGAAGCAATGAAGGATTTTGGGGCAATGCGCGTGGCGCTTTCATCCGGCATCATCGACGGTTATGTGAGCGAGAAGCCGGAAGGCGAATCCGCTACGGCCGCCGATCCCGAAACCTATGTCTTCATTGAGTTTGCCGACGGCAAAGGTTTTGATCTATCCGAGGGCGATACCTCTATCGCTGTGGGGCTTAAGAAGGGCAATGATGATCTGTTGGCTGCTATCAACAAGGTATTGGCCGGCATTTCCTTGAACGACAGAAAAGCTCTGATGGATGCGGCGACCGAGAACCAGCCTGCTGAGTAACAGGCTGAAGGCGAATTAATAACAGGAGGACTCATTTGTGTTCTTTGACACAGTAGCCAAGATATTCGGGAAATATGGGCCGATGTTTCTGCAGGGCGCGGGCGCCACGCTGCTGATTGCTATTACCGGCACGCTGATCGGTTTTGCAATTGGGCTGGGTATCGGTATCATCCGGACGATTCCGCTGGACGCAAAGGGCTCTCCTGTTAAACGCATCCTGTTAAAAGCCATCAACGCCATACTGGCGGTTTATATTGAAGTGTTTCGGGGGACACCAATGATCGTACAGGCCATGGTGATATTCTACGGCTTTGCTGCTGCGACGGGTATCGCACTGGATCGTACGCTGGCCGGCATTGTGATCGTGTCTATCAACACCGGCGCGTATATGGCGGAAATCGTGCGTGGCGGCATATTGTCCATTGATAAGGGGCAGTTTGAGGCGGCGCATTCCATCGGCATGACGCACGGTCAAACGATGACGAGCATCATCCTGCCGCAGGCAATCCGAAACATTCTGCCGGCCACAGGCAACGAATTTGTGATCAACATCAAGGATACGTCGGTGCTGAACGTCATTTCTGTGACGGAGCTGTACTTTAGGACAAATTCCGTCGCGGCCAATACCTATGATTATTTCGAAGCTTTCTTTGTGGCCTGTGTGCTCTACTTTATTATGACCTTTACGGTGACGCGCATACTGCGGCTGATTGAGCGCCGCATGGACGGGCCCAAGACCTTTACGATACACGGCTCGCAGACAGTGCCCGAGGCCGAGATCAAGGTCACCAAATGACGGGAGAAGAAGCATTGGATACCATCATTGAAATAAAACATCTTAAAAAAAGCTTTGGTTCCGTCGAGGTGCTCAAGGATATTGATTTCACTGTGGGCAAGGGCGAGGTGGTGTGCATTATCGGCGCATCCGGCTCAGGGAAGTCCACGCTGCTGCGCTGCATCAACCTTTTGGAGATGCCCACGAGCGGCGAGGTGCTGTATCACGGCAAAAATATACTTGGAGACCACATGTCCACCGCAGAATACCGTGCGAAAATGGGCATGGTGTTCCAACAGTTTAACCTGTTCAACAACTTAACTGTGATTCAGAACTGCGTGGTGGGGCAGGTAAAGGTTTTGAAGAGGGATGCCCGGACGGCCAAGCAGATTGCGATGAAGTATCTGGAACAGGTGGGCATGGCGCAGTTCATCAACGCCAAACCCAGCCAGATATCCGGCGGGCAGAAGCAGCGGGTAGCCATCGCGCGCGCGCTGTCGATGGAGCCTGAGGCGCTGCTGTTCGACGAACCGACAAGCGCGCTTGACCCCGAAATGGTGGGCGAGGTATTAAAAGTCATGAAGGGGCTGGCGCACAGCGGCCTGACCATGCTGGTGGTGACGCACGAGATGGCGTTTGCCCGCGATGTGGCGGACCGTGTGGTGTTCATGGACGATGGCGTGATTGTGGAAGAAGACAGGCCGGAGGTTATTTTCAACAACCCCGGCCAGGAGCGCACCAGAGTGTTTTTGAAGCGTGTTCTTGAGTAGCGCATATAGCACCATACAAAAAACAGGCGTGCGGCACACAGTGTGCAGGCCGCCTGTTTTTCTTTTTCCCAAGACCACAGCGCAATGTTCTCGGCAGAGGGTCAAACATGGGAATAAATATGAACATAGCATGAAAATAAGGCCGCCTGATTGTGTATTCTTAAAGCCCGTGGTAATATAATGCCTTAGGAGAACGAGATGTTCGGTTATATTCAGCCTTTGAAGCCGGAGCTTAAGGTAAAAGAGCTGGAGGCCTTTAAGGCCTATTACTGCGGCTTGTGCAAGGCGATAAGAGAAAAATATACCCATGCGGCGCGATTTATGCTAAACTACGATTGCGCCGCGCTGTCTTTGCTGCTTTCGTCAATGAGCGATGAACAACTGGAAGTCAGGCAGGAACGGTGCGTGGCCAGCCCGCTGAAAAAAAAGACGGTTTTATATACCCGCGAGGCGGATTATGCCGCCACAGTCAACATTTTGCTGGGCTGTGCCAAAATTGACGATACCGCAGCGGATGACCGCAGACTTTCAGCCCGTGCGCTGTCACTCTTTTATCGGCGCGTGAGAAACCGGGCCAGAAAGGATGCGCCGGTGCTTGCGGCCGAATTTGAAAGCCGGCTCACCGCACTTCATGCTCTTGAACGTGACCTGTGCAGCGATGTTGATGCTGTCGCTTCGGAATTCGGCTGGCTTTTGGCAGCAGTGTTCTCGTCCGCGCCTTATGAGTTTGTGGAAAGTGGTGAAAAAAAGGCGCTGTCCCATTTTGGTTATAATCTGGGGCGCTGGATCTATATTGCGGATGCGGTGAGTGATCTTGAAAAAGACCACAAGACCCACAGCTACAATGTCTATTTGCAGAAATATTCGGGCAGTCCGGCCGCTGTCAGGCGCGCCATACAGGAGGAAGCGGCATACAACCTGCACGTTTCTCTGGCGCAGGCGTGCAAGGCATACGAACTGCTCAGCATCAAAAGAGACAAGCCGTTGCTGGATAACATTATGTATCTCGGGCTTGCAAAGATTACGGAGGACGTCTTGAAAGGGGAAACGAATGGATCCGTATAAAGTCCTGGGGGTTAATCCGTCCGCATCGGACGCCGAGATAAAAACAGCATACCGCAGCCTTGCAAAAAAATATCACCCCGACAGATATAAAGGGCATGATCTGGAGGACTTGGCGGGGGAGCGGCTCAAAGAGATCAACGAAGCGTATGATACGATCCAGAAACAGCGCCAGGGCGGCGGATATAACGCCGGTTATGGCGGCACGTATGCAGATCCGTCGGCCTATACGGGCTCCTCTTATTCAGGAACGGCGCAGTTTGCAGATGTGCGCCGCGCGATTCAGGTGGGGGATCTGACGCGGGCCGATTCGCTGCTGGATGCGATCAGCAACCGTAACGCCGAGTGGCACTACCTGAAAGGCACCGTGCTGTTAAGAAAAGGCTGGTACGACGGCGCGCGGCAGCATTTCGCCACCGCGAACAGCATGGACCCGACAAACGCCGAATATGCCAGCGCATATCAAACGCTGAACAGAAGCGCATCCGGTTATGGACAAACATACTATGGAAACCAGGCGCAGGGCGGGAACTGCAGCGCCTGCAATATATGCGGCGGGCTGCTTTGCGCGGATTGCTGCTGTGAATGTGCCGGTGGGGACTGCATCCCCTGCTGCTGATAAAATGTCCCGCAGGAAGGAGACCTCATGCCGCGTTTTAAACGCACTGCTCACAGGGTAAGCCTGACGGCGATGTTCGCCGCCATGTCGCTGCTGTTTCTTTATCTGGCCGCCGTGCTGCCCACGGCGCGCTTTTCCATGTACTTTTTGAGTTCCATATTCATCATGGGGCTGATTTTGGAAGAAGAGATCGGGCTTGCGTTTCTGATGTATATCGCCGTCTCGCTGCTCGGCCTGCTGCTGATGATGCCGCGATTCACGTTTGTACTCCCGTATGTGCTTTTTTTCGGACATTACGGCATCGGCAAATACTATTTGGAAATGCGTATAAAGGATAAGGTGATCCGCTATATACTCAAGCTGCTATACTATAATGTGGCCCTGGTTCTGATCTATCTGGTTGCCCGCGCTACGCTGATTGATATCCTTGATGTGCTGCCGATATGGGCGGTGATCCTGATCGCCGAAGCCGCGTTCGTGCTATACGATTTTGTGTTTACCAAAGTGACGGGCTATTATTTCAACAACATCCGCCGATTGCTGATGAAAGATTAACCCTTGTCATGGGTGGCCATACTGCTTCCGGTGATGGGGATGACCTCGCCAAGATACTTCGGCTCAGGCAGAAAAACATTAACATAAAAGAAATCCTTGACGCGCGCCAGGCATTCACGCAGCGCGTCTTTTGTTTCGTGGGCATAGCGCCGCGGATTTGAATTGATGCCTCGTGCATCCAGCCCAAGCCGGCGCGCGAGATAGACGGCGCGTGAGATATGGAATTCCTGCGTGACGATGATCACACTGGAGACGCGGAAAACGTCCCGCGCGCGGTACAGGCTCTCGTAAGTGCTAAAGCCCGCGTGATCAAGGAAAATGGCCTCTTTCGGTACGCCTTGTGCCACCGCGTAATCCATCATGGCGTTCACCTCGTCATAATCCGTTTGCCCGTGATCGCCTGAAAACAGCAGGCGGTTGGCCTTGCCCGCATCGTAGAGCCTGATGGCA
The DNA here is from genome assembly GCA_964576225.1 of uncultured Christensenellaceae bacterium. GTDB lineage: Bacteria > Bacillota > Clostridia > Christensenellales > SZUA-584 > SZUA-584. Next base: position 214 of record CAZNVX010000051.1, on the reverse strand, counting down.
TAATCCACACGATCCTTGAGCACCGAAGACAGCTTTTCGCCGCCGTAAACAAGCGCGCCCGGCACCAGGATGCAGTCCGCCTCATGGGTACAATCAAAGCTGTCGATGCTCGTCACAAAAGGCGCCGCCGCATTAATGACAGCCGCGTTAATAATACAGATAACAACGACAGCGGCAATCAACAGGCCGACAAGCAACATTGCCGTGGTTTTTA
>CAZNVX010000050.1:0-11126 GCA_964576225.1 uncultured Christensenellaceae bacterium | reverse complement strand
ATTATCATTGCTGTTACGACTAAAAGACTGCTCAAATCGCAAAATACTAAGCTCAAGAGTATTCTCATGATTTCTAAATATCAATCTATACTCTCCCGGTTCATCTTGCCATAAGCACACAGCTTCATTCGTCCCTTGGCATAACAACGTGAGTGCAACAATCAAGGAATATGGAGCATCTGACAAAAAAGAAGCTGTAATATTAACTTCAGTGTTCTCAGCTGCAAGATTAGCCTCAATCCAGCCTTGAGAAATTATCTTAAGAGTAAACTTAATCACCGTGTTGTCCTCAATTGTTATGGTTCTATTTCGCTGCATGACACCAGCTTGACCTTGTTGCAACCCGCACGACAAGTCGGTTGAATACATGTTACCACAATTATGAAGAAAGCAGTATTCATCCAATGTGATATGATCCGTTTTATTTATAAGAATGTTGGCGTGAGGCCATAACGGCAAGCTGCTCAAACGGCTCGATACCCGCATGGCATGTGGAAAGGATATTTGGTTAATAAGTACGTAATCCGTGAGACAAGCTGCGTTGCGTTTCAAGAAAAGAAGCGAAGCAGATCACACTCCCAAAAGCCTCTCGGATACGGTCATGATAAGAAAAGCGCGTGAGGCACGGCGCGAGCACGACGCCCGCCATTAATACTCCGTCCGGCCCTCGAGCGCACGCACCAGCGTCACCTCGTCGGTATATTCAAGATCCGCGCCGATGGGTACGCCGTGCGCAATGCGCGTCACCTTCACGCCCAGCGGACGAATGGTTTTGGCGATGTAAGCCGCGGTTGCCGTCCCCTGAACGTCCGGATTGGTGGCCAGAATGACTTCGGCGATATGGCTCTTTGCCAGCCGGTCAATCAGCGCCGCGATGCGGATATCGTCCGGCCCGACACCGTCCATCGGGGATATGACGCCGTGCAGCACATGATACACCCCTTTGTACTCACGTGTCTTTTCAATCGCCAGGACATCCTTGACATCTGATACCACGCAGACGCATGCACTGTCCCGCCCGGGGTCGGAACAGACTGCGCAGCATGGCTCATCTCTGTCCATCAGGTTGCCGCAGGCAGGGCAGAATACAGCTTTTCTTTTGGCATGCACAAGGTCTTTGGCAAACGCCGCCACGTCTTCATCGCTCATACCGACAACGAAAAACGCCAGCCGCTGAGCCGTTTTGGCGCCGATGCCGGGAAGACGGGAAAACTGGTTGATGAGCCGCATCACAGGCTCGATGATCGGCCCCAACGTTAAAACATGCCTCCCAGATCCATACCGCCAGTCAGGCCGCCCATCTTCTGCTGCATCAGATCTTCGGCCTTGGCGAGCGCCTCGTTGACCGCCGCCGTGATCAGGTCTTCCAGCATTTCGACGTCATCCGGATCCACCGCATCGGGGGATATTTTGACACCGAGTATTTTTTTGGCGCCGCTGGCGCGCACCGTGACGGCGCCGCCGCCTGCCGTGGCTTCCACCTCGGCCGCTTCCACCTCGGCCTGGGCCGCGGCCATATCAGCCTGCATCTTCTGGGCGCGGGCCAGCATGGAATTCATGTTCATGCCGCCGCCTCCGCCGCCGAATGACTTTCTTTTAGCCATAATCGTTAATCCTCCTGTATGATCTCTATATTATCTGCTCCGAATATCTCGCTGATTCCGTTTCCCGTATTTTCAGCATGCGCGCGATGCGCCACTGTGATGTTGGCAGTCAACGGGCGTCCTGCAGCCTGCGTAAGCGTTTGCTCAAGCGATTCTTGAATTTTCGGACGCTTCAGGAAATCCGCCGCTGTTTCGGCCTCCGTCCCGAACCTGATCTCGAAGACATCGCCCACACACAAAACCTCGTCGGCCTGCTGTGCGTACAAACAGACATGAGCCGCGTCATTGCGCAGCGTTTCCAGTGTTTTTTTCCACATCGATTCCGCCTGGGCTTCCCCGGCTCCCGACGCCTTTTTGCCAGACGCGGCCTTTTTGGGCGCAGCCGATGTAGGGCGGACCGGCGTGGTTTTGTGTTGATCTGCAGGAGCCGCCGCCGGGGGGCGCTGCTCCAGCGCGCGCAGCCGGGCTTCGAGCTTGTCGATGCGGGCGTCTGCCGGTGAAGACGCATCGTCTTCGGGCGCCATCAGCGCCATCACCGCCGTCTCCAGCACAATATCGGCGCGCAGGTTCTGGCGCATCTCGTATTCCTTTTGTATCAGTATGTTCAGTGCGCGGATGCACGCCGACTTGCCATACTGCTCTGCCAGCGTATTCAGTTCGCCGTCGTCATCGGCGGCATCGGCGCCCGCGGCCAGCCACATCATTCTGCGGAAGATGTCGGCCAGATCTTTGATGAGCGCGCGTGTGTCTGCGCCGGCATCCAGCAGCGTTCGAAGGCTTTTAAGCGCTCCCTTTTCATCGTATGCGGAAATGCAGGCGGCCAGAGCATGCAGCAGCTGAAAATCGCCGCTGCCCAGCGTGGCGGTAACGGCGTCCATCGTGATGCGGCCGTAAGCCGCGCACTGGTCGAGTATTGAGAGCGCATCCCGCATTCCGCCTTCCGCCGCCCGCGCGATAGCGCGCAGCGCATTGTCGTCAAAATCATAGCCCTCCGCATGGGCCACCTGTGCCAGGCGGTCTTTGATGACGCCTGCGGGGATGCGCTGGAAATCAAAACGCTGGCAGCGCGACAGTATGGTGGCCGGCAGCTTGTGCGGCTCGGTGGTGGCAAGTATGAATATCACGTGGGGCGGCGGCTCTTCAAGCGTTTTGAGCAGCGCATTGAACGCGCCCTTGGAGAGCATATGAACCTCGTCGATGATGTAGACCTTATATGTACAGAAGGCCGGCAGCAGATTCACCCGGTCACGAATATCGCGGACGCTGTCCACGCCGTTGTTGGACGCCGCGTCGATCTCCACAATATCCACGGAGCCTTCGTCGGCGGTGGCGCGGCATGCATCGCAATCGCCGCATGGTTCCGCTCCCTGACGGGCCATGCAGTTAACGGCATACGCGAATATCTTGGCAAGACTGGTCTTTCCGGTGCCGCGCGGGCCTGAAAACAAATAAGCGTGTGCGATTTTGCCGCTTTCTATTTCACCTGCCAGCACTTTGGTGATGGGTTCCTGGCCGACCACGTCTGAAAAGCGCGCTGGCCGCCATGTGCGGTACAATGCCCTGTATGCCATGATATCCTCCTGCAAATACGCGTTTATAATATACCATTGAGCCACGCGCTTTGTCTATATTTCAAAGACGCCGGCCGGAACAAACGCGCAGAGGATGCCGTCTTATAAGCGACGAAAAGGAGAAAAGGCCAATGAAAAAGAGGCAGCTTGGGTTAATCATGGGGCTGATGGCCGTGTTGGTGCTGGCTGGATGCTCAAAAACCACTGTAAGCGATCTGATCTCCCCCCAGAACAGCGTTGCATCGGTATCTTCCGGCAGCATTGAAGAGATTGAGGCGGGAACAACATATGGGGATATTCTTGCGAAACTGGGCACTACGCAGGACGTGGGCAGCGGCATGCATGTCGCCGTGTACCTGGTGGATGGTGATCAGTATTTGCATCTGTCGTTCACGCGTCTTGATGAGGTATGTCCAATGTCCGGCGCAGCGCTGCTCGAAGGCCTGCAAAGCGCGGTGGGGATACGCGGCGCAGTGACGGATATCACGGCAGGTACGGGCGCCATCACGATGCTGGTGGAAGCGTCGGATGACAACGACGGTTTATACGACAAGGCGAGCGTTCGCGTGGATCAACAAACCACTGTCGTCCGAAACGACGGGGCCGCGGCTTCGATGGATCAGATCAAGATGGGAGACAGAGTTGAGGTGGTGTTCGATGGGGCCGTGGCTGAGTCGTATCCGGTGCAGGGACATGCGGGTCATGTCCGCATCATCAGCGGCACAGGCTCATGAATAGTCGGCGAAAGGCGGGTCTTTCCTGTCCGGGCTTTTTCTGATATGCTAAAATCAACCTGATGGCGAAATTGTAAACTTATTGTTGCCGGCATCCTGTCAGGTTCGCGATTGTGTTATAATCTGAAAGCATAATCAGAGATTTATAGCCGAGGTAATTGGTTTGAAGCTAAGATTCATCGATCCGAGGATGTTTAAACATATCGATTGGCTGCTGTTCGCCAACATTATGGTGCTGATATTGTTCAGCTTTTTGGCGATAGCCAGCGCCGTATCCGAGCCGCTGACAGAAGAAGCGGCCTCTCTGTCGGCCGCCATCTCAAAGCTGGACCTGTATCATGTAATTCAGCAGCTGTCTTGGTTTGGGGTGGGGCTGTTTGCATTTTTCATTGTGCTGCTGCCCGACTACCATGCCATCGGAGAATATTACAAGTGGATATACGTGATACTGATTGTGCTGCTGGTGGCGGTGCTTTTTCTGGGCAAGGAGGTGAACGGCACCAAGGGCTGGTTCCGCATAGGCAATTCGGGTTTTCAGCCGGCCGAGATCGGCAAGATCGCCATGATTATCATGCTCTCCAGAATGATCTCCAACCGGACAAAGGGAAAGGACGGCGGTATAAAAAGCTTAAGGGATCTGCTGCCCATTGTGGGCGTGTTCCTTGTGCCTTTTGTGCTGATTATGGTTCAGCCTGACTGGGGCACTGCGATGGTGTACGTATTTACATTTATCACAATGCTGTTTATCGCCAAAACCAGCATAAAACTGTTGCTCGGTATGTTTGTCTGTGTCGGTGTGGCGGTGCCCTCTGCCTGGTTTATCATGGCCGACTGGCAAAAAAACCGCATTTATTCTTTTATGGGCATGCCGGTGGAAGGCATGACCGAACAGGAGATCGCGGATATGGGGCGCCAGGCCAATCAGGCCAGAACAGCCATCGGTGCAGGGCAGGTCAGCGGCAAAGGGCTGTTCTCTCTCGGTGGTGAAAGCCGGCTGTCGCATATTGCCGAAAAGCATACGGATTTTATATTCGCCACAACAACTGAGGCAGTGGGGTTTATCGGTGCGATGATCATCATATTGCTGTATTTTGTGCTGATTATCCGGACGATGTGGCTGGCGACCAAGGCCAAGGACGATTTTGGCATGATGATTGTGGTGGGCGTGCTGGCCATGACGCTGTTTCATATATTTGAGAACATCGGCATGAATGTCGGCGTGATGCCCATTACCGGCATACCGCTGCCGTTTTTCAGTTACGGCGGCTCGAACCTGCTCACAAACATGATCGCTTTCGGGCTGGTGATTAACGTGGGCATGCGACGACAACGATGGAGTTTTTAGTGGGATTTTTAGTTATGTAGTGGAAGGATATGATACTCGCGCTGGGAGGTCAGGCATGATTCTGGGGCAAAACGTTCTCGATGTGATCGGAAAACGGATTTCTGTTCGGACGTACGAGAATCGTCCGGTTGAGCAAGAGAAGCTCGATCAGTTGAAAACATTTTTAGCGGGGGCGAAGAATCCTTTCGGCGCTGCGGTGCGGTTTGATCTGCTGCAAAGCTCGGCTCATAAAATCGGAACGTACGGTTTTATCAAGGGAGCAAAGACGTTTTTCGGCGGCTGCGTTAAAAAAGGGCCGATGGATATGGAGGGCTTCGGATACGCGTTCGAGCATATCGTGCTTGGCGCCACAGCGCTGGGGCTGGGCACATGCTGGCTGGGCGGCACATTCAAGCGGAGCACCTTTATCAGCGAGCTTAAACCGTCCGGGGAATATCTGCCGGCGGTGTCACCCGTGGGGTATGCTTCTAACAAAAAATCGCTGACCGAAAAGGCAGTGGCGGCCGGCGCAGGTGCGCGGAAGCGCAAACGCTTTGGCGAGGTTTTTTTCGACGGCAGCGCAGGTGTGCCGCTGATGCTTGATGAGGGGCCGTTGAAAACCTGTCTGGAGATGGTGCGCATCGGACCGTCCGCGTCCAACAAGCAGCCCTGGCGCGTGATCGTCAGGGACGGTGCCTGCCACTTTTACGCGGCTGTGGATAAGCGGTATGCCGGCAACACGTTGTACGGCTTTACCATGCAGCGCATTGATCTGGGAATCGCGGCGTGCCACTTTGAACTGAGTGCGCATGAGCTGGGGCTTGCGGGCAGCTTCACAGTGGACGACCCGCGCCTGACCGATGCAGACCCGCGCTGCGAGGGCTGGCATTACGGTTTCAGCTGGCGTTAGAATATATTCTCCCATTCCACTCTGTCTATGGCGTTAATATGCCGCACCTGTACCAGCATCTCTTCAACCAGCGCCAGCGCGTCAGGAACGCGTCCTTTGACGCAAAAGGCCTTGACGCTGCGGGCTTTGTAGGAAATCATATCAACCTCATTGTGCTCAAACAAAGCCGAGAAAGTATTTTTTTCCTGCTCCCATAGCTGGCAGAAAGCGGCGGCGGCCTTTGCGGCCTTTTCCGCGTTGTTTTCAATCAACGGCTGTTTTACCTGCTCCAGCGCGTCTATTAGCTTTTCCGTCGCCTCGCTGATGTAATGGCTTTGCCACAGGGCGCCGCCCAGCATAAGGAGGAGCAGTGCGATCAGGGTGATCGTTTTACCCATTGCGCATCCGCCCTGTATGCTGCTTGCCCTGATAGTCCTGTATAAAGACGCTGCCCGTCTCATCGCTGGTGGCCAGGAACACCGATTGGATGGCGTGAACACCCGTCTGCTTGAGCATCCGGTTCAGATCCCCTTCCGCAAAACCGAGTTTTTCAAGGTTTTTTGGTTTTAGCTTGCCGTCCATGATCACATCGTAGCAGAATCCGGGGTTTTCAGGCTTGATTTTCATGTCGTCCGGCTGCACGGTGCGCTTTTCAGGCTTGAGCATCACCGACAGCTCCCCGTTTGTTTCCAGCACTGCGTAATGGACGTCGCTGATGCTCATCACATTTTTAACACGCAGCTGTTCAATCAGGTCGTTCAGATTGTAGCCCAGCTTCTTGAGCTCTTTTTTTCGGATGATGCCTTTATGAATCACAATACTTGGCTTGCCTGAAAAGAAAGCACGCAGCGCGTCGCTTTTGATCGAGATGAAAGCGATGCCGTTGTGCAGCACCATCAGCGTGATGATGGGGACAAGCCCATAAGTGATGGGGACACCCGCGCCCGCCATGGGAGTGGACGCAACCTCGGCGATCATCACCGCAATCACAAGATCGAAGGGCTGCAGCTGACCGGCCTGCCGCTTGCCCATCAACCGCATCACCAGCATAATAAAAAAGTATATGATGGCCGTTTTGATGATCACATTGAACATAATGTTATTGTGAGCCGGGAGGCATAAAATATGTATGTGGCGGTCAGGCCTTCAAGCATTATGTTTGTGTTTTTAACCATCAATGAGTATAATAGCCAATAGCAAGAGCAAATTGGGAGACAATATGGATGACCGGGCACAGATAATGCACAGGCTGGAGGCACACTATAAAGGCGCGAAGCCGGGGCTTCGTTACAGCAACGCCTTTGAGCTATTGATGGCAACCATGCTGTCGGCGCAAACCACGGACAGACAGGTCAACGCTGTGACCAAGACGCTGTTCGCTGAATGCCCGGACGCGCAGAGTCTGCTGGCGCTGGGGCAGACTGCGCTGGAAGATCGGATCAGAAGCTGCGGGTTTTATCATACCAAGGCCGCGCATATGCTGGCGACCTGCCGCATACTGCTGGACACTTACGGCGGGAAGGTGCCGCAAACGCTTGAGGAGCTGAGCGCGCTGCCCGGCGTGGGGCGCAAGACGGCCAATGTTGTGCTGTCTAACGCGTTCGGCATTCCGGCCATTGCGGTGGATACGCATGTGTTTCGCGTGGCGCGCCGCCTCGGGCTGGCAACGGCGAAGAACGTGCTGGAGACGGAAAAACAGCTGATGGCCGTGATACCGAAGGAAAAATGGTCGGATGCGCATCATTGGCTGATTTGGCACGGGCGGCAGCTATGCGATGCGCGCCGGCCCAAATGTGCACAATGCTTCCTTGGCGACATATGCCCGTGGGAAGGAAAGGGTTTAAACTGATGTTTGTGGATAAAGCCAAGATATTTATAAAGGCCGGTGACGGCGGTGACGGCCATGTTTCGTTTCGCAAGGAAAAATACGTGAACAACGGCGGCCCGGACGGCGGCGACGGCGGTGACGGCGGCAACATCGTATTTGAAGTGGACGAGAGCATGCGCACACTGATGGATTTTGCCTACCAGCGCCGCTTCGAAGCGCCGCCGGGAGAGAAAGGCAAAAAGAAGAATATGCGTGGGCGCAGCGGTGATGATCTGATCATCCGCGTGCCGGCCGGTACCGTAATCAAGGATAATGAGACGGGACGCGTGGCGGCCGATATGCGCGAGGGAAGCCGCGTGCTTCTAAAGGGCGGCGCGGGCGGCAAAGGCAATGCCCGCTTTGCGACGCCGACACGGCAAAACCCGCATTTTGCGACGCCCGGCAAGAAGACAAAGGGGCGGCATGTGCTGCTCGAGCTGTTGTCTATCGCGGACGTGGGGCTCCTTGGTTTTCCCAATGTGGGCAAGTCCACGCTGCTGTCTTCCAGCACCAGTGCAAGACCCAAGATTGCCAACTATCATTTTACAACACTGTCGCCCAACCTGGGCGTGGTGCGTAAACACGACAGAAGTTTTATCATGGCGGATATCCCCGGGCTGATCGAAGGGGCGCATACCGGAGCGGGTTTGGGGCACGCGTTTCTGCGTCATGTGGAGCGCACGCGGATGCTGATCCATGTGGTGGACGCGTCCGGATCGGAGGGCCGGGACGTGATTGAGGATTACAAGGTCATCCGGCAGGAGCTGGCGGGGTATTCGGAAGCTCTCCCCGCCCGGCCTGAGCTGGTGGCTGCCAATAAGATGGACCTTCCGGGCGCGGATGAAAACGCCCGGCGTCTGCGGGAATATCTCGAACCGCAAGGAATCTGCGTGTTTGAGATCAGCGCAGAGACGGGAGAGGGTGTGGACGCGCTTATCACGCATGCGTCAGAGCTGCTCGCCTCGCTTCCCGCAGCCGCGCCTGTCCGCGAGGACGGCGTTGTGGAGGAATGGGCGCTGGAAAAAGACGATACAGGTTTTGAGGTATACCGGGAGGACGGCGTCTATTTTGTGGACGGATCGGTTATCAAAGAGATCATGCTGCGCACCAATCCGGCTGATCCGGATTCGATGCGTCATTTCCAGAAGCTGCTCGTCGATTTCGGCGTGATCAAGGCACTGCGTAAAGCGGGGGCTAAGACGGGGGATACGGTGAGCCTTGAGGGGCTGGAGTTTGATTTTGTGGAGTAAAGAAAGGAAAGGCATATGCTGACCAGTAAACAAAGAGCCGCCCTCAAAGCAATGGCGCATAATCTTGAGCCCATTATCTATGTGGGCAAGGCTGGGCTGACCGACAACGTGATCGTGCAGGTGGATGAAGCGCTGACCGCGCGGGAACTGATTAAAGGCACCGTGCAGCAGAACGCGCCGGTCACCGCGGCACAGATGCTTGAAGCCATGGCGCAGGCCACGGGCGCAGAACCGGTGGCCGCATCGGGTCGTAAATTCGTGTTGTATCGCGCACGGGCCAAAGACCCGACGATCAGGATATAAGCAGGCCATGAAAAAGCTGCTGAGCCTGTCGGACGATCCATACAGCCTGGCGCGATTTGACGGCAAGCCGGAGGATGTGTGCGCGGCGCTGGAGGAAAACGGATTTGACGGCATCGAACTGATGCGCTGGCACGACCCGCAGGCGCTGCCCGGTGTGCATGTGGTTGGCCGCCATATGCCGTATTGGCCGGCGTGGCTGGATTTCTGGCGAGGCGACAACCAGGCGTTGGTGCGGCAGTTTGACAGCATGGAAAATGCTTGGATGTACTATGGCTGCGCCACACGTGATGAGTTTGTGACGCAGCGGCGTGCCGAGCTGCTCGATGCCGCGGCATCAGGCGCCGGTTATGCCGTGTTTCATGTGAGCCATGTGGAGCTTGAGCACTGCTATAACAGGGCGTATACGTACAGCGATCAGGATATTGTCCGCGCGTTTATCGGCTTTATCAATGAAGCGGCGGCTGGTCTGGATTCGGATATGGCGTTGTTGTTTGAAAACCACTGGTTTCCCGGCCTGAAGCTGACAGACAGAGCGCTGGCGGAAGAGCTGATAAAAGGAGTGCGCCATCCGCATAAGGGGTTTGTGCTGGATATCAGCCATATGATGCTGGCCTATGGCGCCATGGCAGAGCCTTATGCGGCGGATATGATATTAAAACAACTGGACAGCCTTGGCGATATGGCGGCGTATATACGCGCCGTGCATCTGAACAGCGCGGCGGGAGCGGCACCGCTGGACATGGCATTTGATGGCCATGCTGATTTTGAAGCCCGTCTGCTGGCCGCAATGCGCTATGTGGGCAGTTTGGATCCGCACCATCCTTTTTTATACGGGGGCATCCGGCAAGTGCTGGACGCGGCTCAGCCTGAATTTTTGGCCTACGAGCTGTCATTCGGGACGCGGCAGGAGCTAAAACATATTGCAGACCAGCAAAACCGAGCGCTGAATAACGCTTAGAATGCGTTTGGAGGTATTGGCCGCTATAGCGTCCCGGAAATAAGCCGCTCGATATAATAAGCGATGATGCCGATCAGCAGCGCGGGGATGGTGGTGATGACGGTGGCCCACAGGGAAGACCGGCGGTCAATAACAAGCAGCGGGAAAAGCGCGTCGCCGTCCTGCGAGATAGCGTTGGCGAGCAGCGCCGCAAACGGCAGCATGCCTTTGGCATAAAGAGACACAAAGATGATCTGCGGGCCGCAGCCGGGCACCAGGCCAATGACCGCACCAAGGATCACAGACAACAGACCGGTGGCCATCATCCAGCTCTGCACGACATCATCGCCACCCACGATAATCACAAACAGTTCGTAGACAAAATACGCGACGAAAACCCATAGACAGACGAACGCGGTATCCTCCGCGTTATGAACCAGTGTTTCTTTCAGTGAAAAGGCCTTTTGTTCGGCGGTTTCATGTTCATCATTTTTAATAAAGCGTTTGTCGATGATCATGTAGACGATGCAGAACAACAGCCCTGCGATGCCGATGACCGTGCCGATATGCGGGATGCCCAGCGCTTCGTTGATATCCACCTGAGCCAGCAGCAGTATGCCAAGTATCAGCCCGACGGCCACGAAGAC
>CAZNVX010000049.1:0-11164 GCA_964576225.1 uncultured Christensenellaceae bacterium | reverse complement strand
CCGGTAAGTCCATCCATGCCTTACGGGATATCCACGGCAAGCGTAGCATGACCGAACGCTTGCAGGCGGCGCTCCTGCCGCTGATGCGGCTGATCTCTAAGCTCTTTCCCATGAGCGCGTACAGGCAAAAACGGCTGGAAGCAGACTTTGCGAGGCTCCATATGGCGCAAAAACCGGGAGACTTCGTTTCGGGCGTAAAAGCACGGTCACTGCTGCTGGTGCTTATCGGCATGCTGTTCGTCCCGATGGGCGTCCCCGTGTTGGCATTGCTGACTGCCGTGGCCGCGCTTCTCGCATATTTTCAGGCTATGCAGTCTATTCGCAAGCGCGTGGAGGCACAAAACCGCGAGATTGAAGCGGAGCTGCCACGTTTGGTCGAAACCATGAACTATACCTTGCAGGATAATCGCGACATGCTGGCCTTTTTTGAAAAGTATCGCCGAGTGGCGGGAAAGGCGCTGGGCATAGAGCTTGACCGGCTCATCACCGATATGCGTATCGGCAATCAGGAGACGGCGCTGCGCCGAATGGAAGCGCGGCTTAATCTACCGTCCTTTTCCGCGCTATGTGCGGTGCTGTGCGGCGTGTATCAAGGTGTCGATCAGCGCACCAGCCTATTGGTACTGGAGCAGGACATGCGCACAAAAGAGCGGGAAACGCTCCGGCGTTTGATGGAAAAGCGCCCCGGCAGAATCAAGGCAGCTTCGCTCATCCTGACGGTTCTCATGATCCTCATGTTCATGGTTCCTCTCGTGCTGCTCATTATTGGCAACTTAGCCGCCGTAGGCTTATAGGCCGTTTGTTCCGGCAGCCGAAGGGAGGGTTGTTTTTTATATGCTGCCGGAACAGCGGATTTTATATATACGCTGCCCCATTCATTTCAAATCAAATTTAAAGGAGTAAAAACTATGCTGAAAGTTAAAAACACCGTTCGTCGCTTCATCTCTGACAAAAAGGGCGAAGGATTCCTTGATCTGGCGTTTAAGATTTTGATTGTCGTCGTCATAGGCGCAGCAATTTTGCTGATTCTGAACGCCGCCGTGCCGAATCTGTTCTCCGGGCTGATCCAGAAGATATCCGGCGAACTGACCGGTATCAGCGTACTGCCGTAAACAATAACAACTGGCTAGGGGCTGCCGCGTGGCAGCCCTTTATCCATTGGAAAGGAACTGATATGAAACGTAAATTTATCCGCGACCAGACCGCCGAGGGGTATATCGACGTAGCAATAACCATACTTATCCTGTTCACCCTTATGGCCTCATTGATGGCACTGTTCCCCATATTCACAGCACAACAAAGCCTGAACCAAACGGCCAAATATATGGCGCGTACCTTGGAGCTATATGGCAAAGCTGACGATGCGACTCTGCAATCCGTCATAGGGAACGAAGACTTTCTGACTCCCGACAGCGTAGAAATCGACACGGAGTGGCACGATGCAACCGAGAAAACCATTCAACTCAAAACGCCGTTTACACTCACTGTAACGAAAACGGTATCCATTGTCATTCTGCGTCCCGCGCTGGGCGAACCGCTGACTATCAATGTGCAGATTTTCGCTTCCGCGCGCGGCATATCGGAGGTGTATATCAAGAAATGAGACGCTTTATTAAAGACACAAACGGCAGCGCAGTCATCTGGACGCTGTTCCTGATCCTGATATTATTCACATTGACCTTCGTGGTGTATACGGGCGTTACGGTGTACGCAAAGTATCAGACCTGTGAAACCGAGTTGGAAAGGGCAACTATCATAACGGTAGATAAAGGGCTGCTCAATGCCAATGTGCGTGATCTTGAATTGGATATTCCGACAGTATCGGCCCATTCACTGTTCGAAGATAACTTGATAGAGTCGGGCTGGACAAAGGAAGATGGAAACTGGGTAAAATGCGACGGCGGCAAGCTGATATACGCGCTTGAGGATATGCAAATCACAGTAGAGGAGAAAACCATGCAAATTGACGCAGTATTTACGATGCCCATGCCGTGGCAGATTGACGGCATAGATGAAATACAAATTCCTATCAAAGTGCTGTCATCGGTATTGTATATCGAATAGAAAGGATTCAGCTATGAAACGGAGAAAGAAAATAAGCATAGCAGCGATTGCAGGCGTCATTATTCTGGCAACACTTGTGCTTTTTGTTTCGCCTGCTCTTGCCGCCGTGAATGTCGGAACGCGCACTACCACCCATTACCTGCAATATAACGGCGGCAGCGGCTGGAATGATCTAAAGACGCCGGAGCATTATATCGTTGGCACGTCGCCTGAGCAGATCGCGTATTGTCTTCAGCACAGGAACGACAGCCCGTCAAACTCACCGTACAACGAAACGGACATTCTGGGTTCGTACTCTACCCGTGTGCAAACGGGCTTGCGCATCATATTGGAAAACGGCTACCCGTATGCCACGGGCGGTTTGACAGCGACAAAAGCGCGATATGCCACAGCCAACGCCGTGCGGTTTTGGTTATCCGAAAACGGTGATTCCGGGCAATACAACTTTACGAATTTAGGCTCATATTCGGATTCGCAGTTGCGTTCTGCCGCAGCCAGCGGAACGATTGGCAGCAAAATCAGGGCTAAGTCAGGAAATACGGATGTGCTGCAATTTGCGATAGAGCTGCTTATAAAGGCACGATCACAAACGCTTATGACGCACAGCATCACCCTGTCCACGCCATCGATGTCGATAAGCGGCAGCTACTTTGTGGGAACATCCACCGTATCGCTAACCAACATGAATGGCGGGTATACGCTCAATACATCCGGCCTTCCGGCAGGCTCAAGCGTAACCGGTTATACAGGACAATCCGGCGATATACTGACGATACGGGTACCGGTAAACGAGGCCAACGCCAATCGAACGTTCAGCTTGTCCGCAACGGGCAAAGACAACAGGACACGCTCCAACATGATCGCTTACGCACCCAATTCGAACAGTCTGCAAAGAGTCATAGTCGGAAAGGCCGCTGAATACCATGACGCGCAGACCGTTTCTGTTTCCGTCAGCACACCACAGATTTACGCCGACCTTATCGTTTCGGCTTTAAGCGCCAACGCTTCTGTCTATGATACAGGCGAGACGATCACCATTACCGCAACAGTGAGGAACCAGGGGCTCAGAGCGGCGGGCGGCTTTTATGTCGCGCTGACATCTTCTGACCTAGCCACACAGACCAAGTATGTATCGTCTCTGGCAGTGGGCAGCACCACGAATGTGAGTTTTTCTTATACAGCACCTCAATACTCGGCTGGCAGAACCCTATCCGTAACGGCCACGGCGGATTCAACCAACGCTGTTGCGGAGAGCAATGAGAACAACAACACGCGATCGGCTTCCTTCAAGGTGCTCGCATCGCTGCCTGATCTGACCGTGACATCGCTTGCTGGTGACAAGGCGGTTTATGATGCCGGTGAAACGGTGACGGTAACCGCGGTGGTCAAAAACATTGGTAAAAAGGCATCGGCAGCCACGACGGTTCGGCTCACTGTGCCGGGCATAGGGACGTTCTCAAAGAATGTATCTGCGCTTGGCATAGACGCAACCCAGATAGTGACGTTTGTGTTCACAGCACCAACGGTACTTTTCGCACAGAGCATAACCGTTACCGCCTTTGTTGACCCCGACAACATCATTGCGGAAAGTAATGAGAACAACAATACGCGCACGACAACGATATCCATCAATGCTCTGCGGCCTGATATCGAGATCGTAGATTCAACGATCACGGATTGGTACGCGGGCAAGGATGTGACGGTATCGGCAATGGTGCGGAACAACACGGCGCAGCCGGTGCCTTCCGTGGACATACGATTGACTATTGACGGCACGTCTTACACGGAGAATATCCCTATCGCCGGAAACGGAAGCAATCTCGCGGTGTTCCGAATCACTGTACCGTCAGCCGGGAGCTACAAAGTTGTGATTGCCGCAGACCCGAATAACAAGCTGGATGAAACGGATGAAAGCAACAACACGCTGACAAAGAACATACAGGTGAAAAATGTACCGGCCTCTATCGTAGCTGATCCCGACGATGCGGCAATGGAACAGCGGTATACGGCGTATGGGCTGACCAGCCTGCCGACAGCCACTTCATCCTCCTACCATACATGGCAGGAGGTGCGGCTGATAAGCGGCAGTTATGTCACAAAGAGCTTCTACGCGCGGTTGACAACAGTGTTTTTCATATTACCTGATGAGCGCATCGCTTATGCCGATAAGCCTAAGCAGATGGAATCAGGATTTGGGTTCAGCATCCAATGCACAACAACGCTAACAACCAACTACGACTATCCCGAAAAGCTTGTCGGCGCGCAGATGGTTTGGGTACGATATCCCGAGAGCGCTTACGGCCAGCTATCCGCGTGGCAGAACGTGCGCGATGATTTGCAAGTGAAAACAGGTACGGCAGGAGGATTAACAGCCAAATGGCAGCTTGCTGTCAATCCGTATTCGGTAACAGGGAACTGCTTGCACTACACGCCTCTTTGGTATCCTGACGAAGAGTATGTCGCATGGGCACAGGCGTTTTACGCGTGGAGTCCGGTTGGGCAGTTATATGAGCACAAAATCGACACACTGATGATTGAAGGCGATATGTACGACAGGATTACGACGATAAAGCGGTGACGGATGAGTAACATGCCCTATGGTGATGGGCAATAGGGCATGTTATGATTAATGTGTAGCATTGAAGTAGGTAAATAGACATTTGAAGTGCTAATTATCTAAAATGGTGATTAATTAGTTAAACATAAAATGGTATTATCACAGCATTCATTTTTCTTTAGTGTTCAAAACAGCTTTGTAAAATTGTTTTCCATATTGATAATTCGCTTTATAAAAAACGGTCTATTTGACCAATATATATATAGATTCTGCTACCTGAATTAGGAGAGCGATCGAATGTATTTAACACATACGATCTAAGTTAAATTCATAGGTATAATAAATATTTAAATCTGTATCAGTATAGTAAAATACCAAAGGGGGATAAATATGATCCAGAATTTAGGGAGGCTAAGAGTTAAAGTGCGTGCTGACCATCTTGAAAATGGTGATATCATTCCACTTGGCTATATAGATCAACATGGTAAAACTATACGCGTTGATCGAGTTCTATTAAGTAGAAATGGAGAAAGTATTGACAATAACATAAGCACTTCTTTTTTTTGCCGGACAGGCAAAACAATTGTTTTTCTTACTTATACCAATTCTGGTTGGTTTCTTAGTTGAACCATAATATAATAAAGATCGCATTGAATCATATTATTGTGATATAATACTTAGCGTATTTTGCCGATTATTGGAGGTAGTTATGAGTCTTGTTATCATACATTTATCTGACTTCCATATTAAAGATGATAGAGATAATAATCCGGTATTTGAAAAAGTTCAAGGTATAGCCCGAGCTTGTTGCGGTGCTATCAATAATGGTGATGATATTATCCTTGCTGTAACTGGGGATATTGCTGATACAGGAGCCAGTTCGCAATATAATCTTGGGATAGAGTTATTCGTACAAATAATAGATCATATAAAAAAGCAGGCTGATGTCGACATTCATATTGCTATGGTTCCTGGTAATCATGATTGTAATTTTTCAGAAAATCAAGATGTTAGAGATACGCTAATCGGAAATGTTAAACCAAACGAGCGATTTGTAAAAGAGGCTATTGTTGAAAGTATATCACAAGTTCAGGCAAATTATTGTGATTTTAAGAGTTTATATGGAGATAATATTATTAATTATAATAAAATCGTAAATACATTAGAGCTCAACTTGAAAATTGGGAAAACACTTGTAATGATGTTTAATTCATCTTGGAAATCAGAACTTAAAGAGCAGCCGGGTTCCTTGTGCATGCCGATAAATTTATTACCTGAATTTAAAGCTTCCGATTATGATTTCATTATATCATTAATTCATCATCCTTTAAATTGGTTACATCCAGATAATTGTGTGGATTTCCAAAACTATATCCGGAGTAGAACGGATTTATTATTAGTTGGGCATGAACATAAAAGAGATAATTATACAATGCGCGGTGACAACTGGTCATTAAACATAAAAAAGGGAGAAGAGATTCAAGATTCCGCTAATTCTCAAAACAGTTCTTTCTCAATATATATTTTTGATAATATATTAAGTACTATACGTACTATTGATTTTGTTTGGGATCAGAAAGATAAAATGTATGATAGGGTTTCAGATAAGAATGATCTGTTTACTAGAAACCTAAGTTGCAATCAGTCATTGCTCCCCAATGAAACATTTTATAGTTATATTAATGACTTAGGTGTCTTGATACATCATTATGAAGTAGAAGACATTAAATTAAAAGATTTATACTGTTGGCCAGATTTGGTGATGTATGATTTAAATAATTATGGATTTAACTCTACTAAATTTAAGAAAATTAATATTGACATACCTGAACATTTATCAAAGAACGATATTTCCTTAATTATAGGAGAATCGCTTAGTGGAAAAACATCTTTAGTGAAAATGCTTTATAGTGTTTATATGATAGATAGATGCTGTTTATTAATAGACGGAAATAGCATTAAATCACATACATATGAAGGTCTTCAAAGTACTATTGAACATATTTTTGTAGAACAATATTCATATAAAGAGATAGAAAGATTTCGACAATTGTCTAAAGAGGAAAAGGTTATATTTATTGATAACTTCGAGGAAATTACTTTTAATGACGAACATAAAAAGAAAATAATAGATTATTTATTAAGTAAATTTGGACAAGTTATTGTATTCGCAGAAATAGAAATGAATCTTCCATTTTTACTATCTAGCAAATCAATAAGAGAAGGTTACAGTCTTGAGGCTTATCGTATACAAAATATGGGAAATCTAAAGAGAGAAGAATTAATTGAAAAATGGTATAGATTGGGGGGGAACTCTATAAATGAAACCCAGAAAATTGAGAATGCACGTAAAATTATTAATTCAGTTTTAGGAAAGTTTTCAAAAATAGTACCCGCAACTCCTATCCATATAATAAATTTATTACAAACTGCTGATTCGGCTGTAAATACTTCAGTTGCAGGTAGCCAATATGGTTACTTATATGAAGCATTAATAAATAGGAATCTATCAAGAATTCCGGACTCTGATTCGGGCACGATTAATTTATATACTGCTATACTTGCCCAAATTGCTTTTAAAATGTTAACGAATAAAATTAAAGCCTTTTCAGTTGAAGAATTAATAGAAACAGTGAATAAATATAATTCAGATTATAAAATGGCCATTGATGCCGGAGGATTACTAGAGAAAACTCAGCGTATTGGGATCCTTGTAGTTGAGCCAAGTAATAAGTGTTGGTTTAGATATCCGTATGTTTTTTATTATTTCGCAGGCAAATTTATTGCAAATCACCTGGATGATCCATTCGTTGATAAACAAGTAACATATATGAGTGAACATCTTTACAATGAAGTTTATGGGAATGTGATGATTTTTGTATGTCATTTTTCAAATAATTATAAAGTAATTGAAGATGTTCTCTTGAAAGCTTATACTTTATTTGATAAAGTCAAACCCTTTGATTTCAGCAACCCAAATGCATTACTAGATGAAGCAAATGAAATGATAGAGCGTTTTTTAATCCCCCAGGCTGTTGGGAGAGAAGAAGACATCGATCATCAATTAAAGGAATCACTTATTATTAAGGATAAGAATGGGTTTCAAGATGGAACGATCAACAATAATAACTCTGACGAAATTGAAAATGATGATATAGAATTCGAAGTTACGGATGTTATTACTGCCATAAAGACGATGGATGTCCTAGGTCAAATATTGAGGAATTATCCAGGAGATATCAATGGTGAAAATAAAATAAATATTATATCTGAAATACATAATTTAGGTATGAGAGTTATTCAAGTCGCAATGGATGTTTTAGGCTACTTTGAAGAGGATATTATTAAATCAATGGCTGACGATGTTAGGGAAGCAAACCAACTAAAATTTGAAGGTGAAATAATTAAAGCTGTTAAAAACATGTTTGCAGGGCTTTTATCCCAATTGACATTAGGTATGATTAGTATAATCGCTTCATCAATTGCGAGTGAGCATCTTGTTGTGGCAGACAAAGAAGCATTATCAGGAAAAGGTCTTATCTCTGGGGAACTGGTGATACTTGAAACAAAATTTAATTATCTCAACAAACCATCTTTTGAAGATGCAATTAAGTACTACGAAGGCTTGGTCAAAAAAAACAAAGATTTTGCTGCTACCATACTTAAATCAATAGTTGCTAATTATCTTAGATACCATCAATGTGGACATGCAACGCGAGATAGGGTTTGTAACCTCATGAGCTTGTCAAAAAATAAATTATTGGTGGCATCAACCAAGGAATCTTAAAACGCTTTATTTCCAATAGTAATGCTTTTCAATATGCTTGACAATCATATCGAGATACAGTATGCGCTTAAATGAGAACTATAAAATATTAGTATATTAATGAGGTAATAAATATGCGTATTATCCTTTGCATCCTGATGGATGCTTTTTTTATTGCCCTGCTCGCATGGTGCGCGTACACGGACATCCGGACGCGTACCGTTTCAAACGTGTCCGTCATCCTGATGATGTGCCTGGGTATCGCGCATACGGCGTTCATGGCGCTAACCGTAAATATATGGTTGATATACCCAGCAGGATTAACGCTGTGCATTCCCTTCTTTATTGCATGGCTCAAAAACGTCATGGGTGCGGGCGATGTGAAGCTCCTTATGGGCATCAGCCTGTATCTTGGACTGCTCAATACGGTGATCGCATTTGCGCTTATGGTTCCGGTCATGATTGCCCTTATTATCCGTTCATGGGTACAGAAAAAACCGCTGAAACAAAGAATACCCTTCGCACCGGTTCTGGCCTTTGGCGCGATTGGCGCGACTGTGTTGGGATATCTGTATGCTCTTGTTTAAAAGCGGGATAGCGGCTGGTTACAGCTATTTCGCAAAAATAAATACGTTTGAAGGAGGAAAAGAATGGATTTGAAGTCTTTTTTGGCTATCGCCATGCTGTTATTTATCGGCGGTGGGATTGTATTCCTGCGCATCAGAAAGAGAAGAAAATAAGCGAATAGAGACGGGCGGCTGATCTTCGGATGGCCGCCCTTTTTCTATTTCACGGAAAGGAAGAACTAATGAAGATCACTTATTACACGGACAGACATATCGAGATTTTATCCATCAAGACAGATGACGGCAAGCCCATCAAGGAAAAGGCGTATCGATTTGGCAATTGTCTTATCGACCTGCTGTATGGCCACGCCATTGTGGACGGAGGCAGCGTGGTCACAATCGATGAGCGGTTAAAGAACAAGGTCACAACGCTGCTGGAGCAATGCGACGATTACCTGCACATCGATGTCCCCGCGCTCATCGAGAAGGATTTTGCGTTCATCTTCGCTGAGAAGTATGCATATCAAAATGTGTTCATCGAAAATAAGCTGTGCAGCGTGTATTTCTTTGACGATATCTATCGTCTCATATGCCTGCTGCTGACTAACATCTACCTGTATAAGCTGATGTATAAGCGGTGCGCCTACTGTAACCGGCTGTTCGCTACGCGCTTTTCAAGCGCTCGGTTCTGTAAACGCATTGCGACGAGAAGCGGCAAGACGTGTGTATATGCCTATCTGCTGCAAATGCGGCGAAAACGGCAGTTGGCAGAATGATTGAGGGCGTCATGCCCTCAATTGATGCGTCGGCCTTCCGCCTAGAGGACTCACGCATCAATTCATAAGAAAAGGAGCGGGAATCATGGATACGAAAGCAGATACCATAATAAAAAACAACGATACAAAGCAGCCGCCCGTCACGCTGCCTAAAGGCTGCAAACTGCTGGCAGAAACCGATAAATTCGTGCTGGCCGAGCGCACATTTCATGTGAATGAGCGCGAGCGCACGGAGTATATCACTTGGCGTAAACAGTATGACGGCAGCGTTGCTCTTGGCCGGTACTTCGCCAACAATCTACAAGCTGCAAAAGAAAATTTCGCACGGCGCTCAGAACTGGTGGACGAGGCGCGGCTTTTTAGCCCCGATGAAATGGCCGTCATTTATAAAGCCCTCATGGAATACGACAGAAGCGATACCATCGATTATAACGACAAAAAACTTCTCCAGCATATCGAAAGTATCAAGGATAAGCTTAATGTTGTCCCCGATGTAGACAGATACGCAAAGGTGGAAGCGCTGTTCATCGAGCCGGAGAAACCGCCATATGAATCGCGAATATTTTGCGAGCCGTATTCTATCTGTGAGGAAGTGGGCGGCAACACGTCGGTGTGGTATCCGTTCAAAGATTCAGCTGTTGTCGTGGCGAACGCGAAAGGCCGTGAATCAGGGCTGCCATACAACAGAACGATTGACGGGAAGCCATATTACGGCACCATCGTCATTGCCAGCATGAATGGCCGTCGCTGCTTTGTATCGCTGACCGAAGAACAGAAAAATCGGTATTCGCAGATGTTCAGCGATAAGGAAAAGGACAGCTTCCAAAAGAGCGTCGATCAGGCCGTTCGCGCATACGAACCGACGCCACCCCAAGACGATTCTCTTGAACGTTAGCGCCTTGGCGGAGCTATCAACAAATAAAAATAAGGATAAATATCAGAAGGAGGATACTGATGGCAGCAGAAAAACTTCGATACATTGAAGAATTGCTCAGCAAGACGCTCAAAGAACTGTCAGGGCGTGATCGCTGGCTTAAATACCTTAAGTCTGCAGCGCACCTGTATAAATACAGCTTCAGGGATAGCCTGCTCGTCTTCGCCCAGCGCCCCGACGCCACGGCGGTAGCAAGCTTTGACCTCTGGAACAATAAGATGC
Source organism: uncultured Christensenellaceae bacterium (assembly GCA_964576225.1). Taxonomy (GTDB): domain Bacteria; phylum Bacillota; class Clostridia; order Christensenellales; family SZUA-584; genus SZUA-584. The sequence goes on along the minus strand of CAZNVX010000049.1, from coordinate 279 downwards.
ACCGCTATATCAACCGAGGCTCCAAAGGCATTGCCCTTATCGACCGCAAATACAGCAGCCCGCGGCTCCATTATGTGTTCGATATTTCGGACACCAATGGTGCTAAAATGCCGTATATCTGGGTGTATAACGATGCGTATCAGGATAGAATCAGCAAAGAGCTTGCCGACAGCTTTGATATCCCCCCGGCTGACTTCGGCGCTACCGTCGATGCCGTCATTGATAGCCTTATCGAAGACAGCCTGCCGGAGCTGCTGGCTGAACTCAAATATGCCAAAG
>CAZNVX010000048.1:6885-11183 GCA_964576225.1 uncultured Christensenellaceae bacterium | reverse complement strand
CATACGCATTACGACCATGCGGGCGGCGCTGAAGCGGTCAGGCAAGCCACTGGTGCCAGGGTGATCGTCGGTGCAGATGAAGCACAAGCGCTCCGCAATGGGTTTTCCTCCGTACCGGCAGGGACAGGCGTCCTGGGGCGCTTTCTTATAAAAATCGCGCATGCCCTTGGTGCCAAAAGGAATCAGCATTATACGCCCGTCACACAGGATATCATTGAAATCAATGCGCCGCGCTCGCTGAAGAGCCTTGGCTTTGAGGCGCGGGTTTTCTGCCTGGGCGCGCACACTGCCGGGTCTATCGGGCTTGAAGCAGGCGGTTTCTTTTTCGCGGGGGACACGGCGTTCAACATCGGCGGCTGCATTTACCCGCCGCTTGCCGACCGGCCTGATGACATCGCAAATGCGTGGAACACCATTCTTTGCAGCAGTGCGAAGACGGTTTTCCCCGGGCACGGGCCTGCGTTTTCTGTGGAAACCCTCAAGAAAAAGCATCAGGGCCGTTTCTTTTAAGAGACGTGCCAGTGTTGTTACTTCGCTTATCTACAGATAAAACGCTTCAGCCACAATGTCGACCGCTTCCGTCGCACTTGTTGCGTCCACGCAAAAGCTTATTTTTGTTTCCGACGTGGTGATGATGGAAATACCAATATTCTTTTCTGCAAGCGCGCTGAAGAGACGCGAGGCGACGCCGGACTGGCGTTCCATGCCCGGGCCTTCCACTGTCAGCTTGCTCAGCGACTCGCTCGCGATGATTTTTGCGCCGGACGATTCGTGTTTCTCAAGCAGCTTTAAGCAGCGCGCCAAATCGTCATGCGGCAGAGAGAAGGACAGACTGACCCGGCCGTTATGCGGCGCGGTTTGGCTGATGATGTCGATGCGGATGCCCACCGCCGCGATGTCGGAGAAAACAGACGCCACATTCTGGGCGGAAAAAGGAAGGTTTGCCAGCGTAATCATGGCCTGCGCGTCGTCCTTGTAAATGTTTGTCACGGCAGTCTGCGTGATCATGTCGGCCATGGTATAAAGGCCGGACGGTTTGCATGCGATGAAGCCGGCGGCCCGCAGCGCGCCCAATGCAAATATACGGGGGGACTGGGCAGTATGATTGATCTCCAGCACTTCATCCGTGCTGATGAACATCACGCTGTGGTCACCCGAAATCGTCCCGCCGCGAACGGCGTGGATGCCGATCTCAGCCCCGCGTTTTTCAGTGCGCGTGCAGCGTCCGCAAAGCAACTGCTTCGGCGTAATCATCGCGCTGTTGAGGCATTCAGCAAGGGCCAGCGCCGTACCGCTTGGCGCGTCCACCTTCTTGTTGTGATGCCTCTCCACGATCTCGATATCACAGTCCTCACCCCAAAACGCCGCTGCGCGTTGCGCCAGCTCCATCTGAAGGCTGACGCCGACGGACATATTGGCCGCCATAAAAACCGGTATGTTTTTGGATGCCTCGACGATAATCGCTTTATCCTCTTCGGTATAACCGGTGGTCGCTATCACGACGGGGATGTTATTCTGCTGCGCATAAGCCAGATTCGGCCGCAGGGCCTCCGGTCTTGAAAAATCTATGATCACATCGGCGCTGCCAGAGCATCCGAATATGTCAGTAAAAACCGGAAATACGTTGGGGGCATGGTCCGGAAATTTGTCCACTCCAGCCGTGACCGAAAACCCCTCCGTTTCCGTCACGGCGCGCGCCAGGGTTTGACCCATTCTGCCGTTCACACCGCATATGATGATATTTGTCATGAAAACCTCATTTTTGTCCGGCTCAATAGCCTTGATTGTCAGTATGTCAGCGTCAGGCAATATCAAAACCCAGCCCAATCAGCTCCTTTTTAAGAACGGCCGCTTTGTCTGCGCTCATCTCAGTCAGCGGCAGACGGGGAAGACCGGCGTTGATGCCGATCATATTGAGCGCCGTTTTAACGGGAATGGGGTTAACCTCCGTGAAAAGCGCTTTGACCAGCGGATTGAGCTTAAACTGCAATTCTCTGGACCCCGGTATATCGCCCGCAAAGTAACGCTCCGTCAAATCGTGCATCATTTTCGGCGCCACATTGGAAACGGTGGAGATGACGCCCAAGCCGCCGAGAGACAATACCGGCAGAACATGATCGTCGTTGCCAGAATAAATGTCCAGCCCGGGGCAAAGGCGCGCGATCTCGGCAATTTGCGTGATGTTGGCGCTGGCCTCTTTCACGGCCACAATGTTTTCATGGACACAAATCTCTTTCATCACACCCGGCGTGATGTTAAGACATGTGCGTACCGGGACGTTATAGACGACGATGGGTGTGCTGACAGCATCCGCGATGGCATGGTAATGACGAATCAGTCCCGTGTCCGTGCATTTGTTGTAATAAGGCGTGACGACGAGCAAACCGTCAACGCCAAGGTCTGCCGCTTCCATTGACATCTCAATTGCGGCAGCCGTGTTGTTGCTGCCCGTACCCGCGATTACAGGCACACGCCCGGACGTTTGCTTGACCACGAAGTCGATCGCAGATAAAGCCTCATCCCGCGTCATCGTTGAGGCTTCGCCTGTGGTGCCGCAGACGATCAGAGCGTCGATCCCGTTTTCGATCTGATATTCTACCAGCACCTCAAAAGCGGAAAAATCGATGCCGCCGTTGTTGAACGGTGTTGCAAGGGCCGTTCCTGCTCCTTTAAATATACTCATTGCCACGCTCCTTTTCTTTTTTGTCGGTAGACTTACCGGTCGAAGAGGCCTTTTGCAGCCAGAAGTTCGGCCATCAGCACAGCGCCGCCCGCCGCTCCCCGCAGCGTGTTATGGCTGAGGCAAACAAATTTATAGTCATATATCGGATCCTCACGCAGACGCCCGATCGTTACCGCCATGCCGCCTTGGGCGTCTCTGTCAAGACGTGTCTGCGGCCGGTTGTCCTCCTCAAAATACTGAAGAAACTGCTCGGGCGCACTGGGAAGCCTGAGCTCTTGCGGCGCGCCCTTAAAGCTCTGCCAGCGCTGCTTGATCAGCTCCGCCGGCGGCTTTTTCGCAAACCTGACAAACGTGGCGGCCATGTGCCCGTCCGTCACGGGGACGCGGATGCACTGGCTGGTGATCACGGGCTTGTTCACGGAGACGATGGCATCGCCGTCGATACGTCCCCAAACCTTCAGCGGTTCCTGCTCGCTTTTCTGCTCCTCGCCGCCGATAAAAGGGATCACGTTATCGATCATTTCCGGCCAGGTTTCAAAGGTTTTCCCGGCGCCGGAAATAGCCTGATATGTGCACGCGACAATTTCCTCAATACCAAAATCAATCAGCGGGTGCAAAGCAGGCACATATGTCTGGATAGAACAGTTCGGCTTCACGGCTATAAAACCGCGCTTCGTTCCGAGGCGCTTGCGCTGGCTGTGTATGATGTCGGTATGGTCGTCGTTGACCTCGGGAATCAGCATCGGCACATCCGGCGTGCCTCTGTGCGCGCTGTTGTTGGACACAACAGGGATATCCGCCTGCGCGTATGCCTCCTCCAGTTTCTTTGTCAGCGCTTTATCAAGGCTGATGGCGCAAAACACAAAATCAAGATGTTTGGCCGCGCTGATGTCGGCTGCATCGGCCACAGTCATATCCGCATATTTTCCCGGCAGCGGCGTCGCCATGGCCCAGCGGCCTTCAACGGCTTCTTTATACGTTTTCCCGGCAGATCTTTCGCTGGCGCTTAGCAGGCAAACGTTGAACCACGGATGATTCTCCAAAAGAGAAATAAAACGCTGACCCACCATGCCCGTCGCACCGACGATGCCCACATTAAATGTCTTCAATACAGTATTCCTCCAAACAAGAATTTCCAACGATATAGACAAAAATGGCACGGATAACCATCGCGCGCCACACCAACAATGCTCTTATTGCAAAATTCCTTGCACTGTTTGCTACAGCTGCGCTCCGCCCTGGAAAAAGGGCGACAGTCGCATGGCTGTTAACCATGCAACCAGGCAAAACCTTTCGGCCAGTCTTGCCTTCGGCAGTTTCCCCTTTCCCCAAAACCTCGCGGGCACCCGATGCCTAAGTTCAGTATACTCTTGAAAACCGCGCCTCAACCGTATGTCATAATTTGAATTTATTATAGCATTTGCACACGGGTTCGTCAACCCGAACCGATATTGAGCAGCCAGGACGCTGTAAATTAACGGAAGCAGCTTAAAGCCTGCAGCAAGCTTAAGCTGTTGTGAATTTGTCTGGATTGTTATATAGTGTTATTCGTCAGAAAAAAGGCATAGACTGTCAGGAGGAACGGTTTTGAGAGCTTATCAGGAACTCGCGCGCG
>CAZNVX010000048.1:0-6875 GCA_964576225.1 uncultured Christensenellaceae bacterium | reverse complement strand
TTTTGAGGCCTTATCAGGAGCTTTCCTGTTTATACAACGATTTGATGAGGGATGTCGACTATGATATGTGGGCAGCCTATATCGGCAGTTTGCTGGGCGGCAAAGAGCTGCGCATATACGAGGCGGCCTGCGGCACAGGCAACATCACCAGACGTCTGTATGAGATGGGACACGATGTCATCGCATCGGACGTGTCCGCAAGCATGCTGGATATCGCTATGAGCGAAGCCAAAAAACGCGGTCAGAGCATTGTGTTTATCCAGCAGGATATGCGTAAAATAGAAGCCAACGGCCGTTTTGATGCTGTTATATCTGCCTGTGACGGCGTGAATTATGTTGACCTGTCCGGGCTTGAAGACTTTGCGCTGGCAGCACATTCTTTGCTGAACAAGGGCGGCAGGCTGTTGTTTGATATCAGCTCGGCCTGCAAGCTCGCTTCCATGCACGATCAGGTTTATTATGACGACGGAGACGAAGCGGCCTGCATCTGGCACAGCCGGTTCAATGCGGAATCAAAGACACTTGCAATGGATGTCACGCTGTTTGTCAGGCGGGGCGCGCTCTATGAAAAAAAGGCCGAGAAGCACATCCAGTACGCGCATGATATTGGCGATGTAACGCGCATTGTCATGGCCGCGGGTTTTGGCAAGGCTGACGTGTTTAAAGCGTTCACCACCGAAAAAGCGGGGCACAACGACGAACGCATACAGTTTGTCTTCCACAAAGATTGAACATACTCTTTTCGTCCGGACTATGATATAATGATGACGAGGAGACAGCATGAAGAAGATCGAGAACAACAACAACAAAATTCTCAGCTTTAATCAGCCGGCTGAGTTCTTTATCCGCAAAGCCGAGAAGCATATTGATGCGGGCAATCTGCTGGAAGCCCTGCAGCTCTACAGGCAGGTCCTCGGTATGGAGCCGGAAAATGTGGACTATTTGCTCAGTATCGCCCAGGTTTATTCTGAAATGGGGCTCTATGCTGAGTCTAACGACGTGTTGCTCAAAATCGCCAAGTTTGGCAACACGCCGACCGAGTGTTTGTTTGCGCTGGGTTGCAACTACATGGGCATGAAGAATTACGAGCTTGCCGATGAAGCTTTTGAACAGTATCTCGCTATAGATCCTGAAGGCGAATATGCCGAGGATATTGACGAGCTTTTCGACATCATTGATGAAGAGGACTTTGAAGAAGACGGCATGCTGCATGATATCAACCGACGAATGGTTTATGAAAAAGCCTATGAAGGCAAGAAGTGTCTTGATAAGGGCGATTATATCAACGCCATCAAGCTTCTCGAATGCGTTGTCGAGCGCGACCAGACTATCTATTCGGCGATGAACAACCTGGCGCTCTCATATTTCTTTGACGGCAAGAAACATAAAGCGATCGAGATGTCCAAAAAGGTGCTGGCAGCTCAGCCGCAGAACCTTCATGCCTGCTGCAACCTGGCGCTGTTCTATTCGGACATGAACGATCATGCAAGCGCCACGGCCTATCTGGAAAAGCTCGGTAATATCAGCGACATAGAACCCGAGGATATGCACAAGATTGCCTTAACATACTGTGAGCTCGGGTATCATGAGAAGGCGTTTAAACTGTTTCTGAAAATTGTCGGCTTTCAACCCTACGATATCCGCATCCTGCACTTTTGCGGCCTGGCTGCATACAACTGCGGACAATACGCCGACGCCATTGGCTTTTTTGTCAAGATACTCAAAATCGATCCCAAAAACAGCCTGGCGTCCTATTACAGCGTCAAGGCGGAAGAGGCCAAAAAGCAGGGCGTGGGCAAGGAATTTGAGTACGTCTATCAGGTCCAGTTTGACGAAATCAAGCGCCGCATCAACTACCTGAACGAATGCTTGAAGCAAAAGGACAGCAGCCTGGAATCCAAATGGAAAAACGACAAGTATTTTCGGTCGATTATATACTGGGGTCTGCATTTTGGCGACGAGTATATTAAAAAAATAGTCCTTGAAATCATGAGCATGTTCACCGATGCTGAGGTGGAAGAAGAATTTCGCGATTTTCTTCTCAAGAGTGCGGAAACAGACGATATCAAGAACGATATATTCATGTATTTGAAGCGGATGGGAGCGCGCGAGCCTTATGTGGCGTACATCAAGGGCGCCATTGCTGAGGTCCGCGTGGGGACCGTTTCGGAAGATATCAAGGATCTGCCTAAACCCTATGCCGAGGCGCTTAACATCTTCATCAAAAGCGTGCGCACGCGCTATGGTGACGAATTTGTGACATCCGGCGTTGAGCTGCTTGTGTCCATTGTGGGCGAGAGAAACGACGGTGGCGCGTGGGTCGCGCGGCCGGAGGCTTTGGCGGCGGCGCTGGAGCTGGGCGTGAGCGAGCTGATGGATTACAAACGTCCGCCGCTCAAAAAAGAGCTTGTCAACATGTACGGCATTTCGCTGATTACGCTGAACAAATACTACCGGATCATATTCGAGGATCCGCATGCCGGTGGCTTCCATGCTGATTGATTTTGAGAAAAGATTTGCCGCATATCTGGAAGAGTATGTGCGCGCCCATCAGCTTGACGATGATGCGATGGAGGAGATGGCGCCCGATTTATATCTGGAATGGCTTGATAAACCGCAAAGCTGGTTAACGGACAAATCACCAAACGCATATTTTTTAAATATGGATGCCGTCTCGCTGATCAAATCTCTGGGTCAATATCTGCTTTCTGACGTGTCGCTGCCCGGGCCGCTGTTAAACAGAATAGCCGATTTGCGGGACGAAACATATCCGTTGCTGATCGCCCTTTTGAAAAACTATGAAGGTGAGAAGGAAATCAAGATACGGACCGTTATTGTCCGGCTGATCGAAGAGATGGATATGCGTCATCCTTTTGAATATTACATTGAGGTCATTTCGCAGTCAGACAGCCAGAGCGATTTTACAGAGGCGTGCGTGGATGAGCTTAAAGACGCAGGCGCGGCGTATCTTGAACCAGTGCTGGAAGCTTACGAGAAAGCGGCGACAAGCTATGCGGCGGATTGTTTTCTCGATATTCTCACAGATCTTCCATATGACGAACGCACCTATAACCATGCCATGGAGCGGTTTTTGTTTGGGGAATCGCAGAAGGCTTTCTATGCCAACTGCCTCGGGAAAATAGGCAATGCCAAAGCAATTCCGGTTCTGGAGGATGCCCTTCGGCAGGAAGACATAAAGTATTATGACTATATAGCCATCAGGAACGCACTGGAAGAGCTGGGGGGGCAGGTCGACATCGAGCGGGACTTTTCCGGTGACCAGGACTATGATTCATTAATCGATATGGGGGATAATCATTGACTGTAACATTTGAAGACGTCATAAAGAGTGAAAAGATCAGCGAACTGGTCAATCAGTCCAACAAGGTGCTGGAGATGATCGGGTATACCGACCACGGGCCGCGCCATGTCGGTTATGTCAGCCGGATCGCGGGGGAGATACTGAGCAAGCTGGACAAGCCGGCGCGGCGTGTCGATTTGGCGAAAATCGCCGGATGGGTGCATGATGTGGGCAATATGGTCAACCGGAAGCACCATGGGCTAAACGGCGCTGTGCTGCTTTTTCCGATACTTTGCAGCATGGGGCTGCCGGTGGACGAAGCCTGCGAAATCTGTGCGGCGGTCGGCTCTCACGAGGAAGAGACAGGGGCTCCGATCAGCGATATATCGGCAGCGCTGATTATTGCCGATAAGGTGGACGCGCACCGCGCCCGCGTCAGAATGAAGAAATACTCCCCGGCCGACATCCATGACCGTGTCAACTATTCGATTCAGTCCACCAAGCTCTCGGTGGTGGGCGGAAACATCACCATCGAATACGATATGAATGAAAGCGCGTCTCCGATGGATTTTCTGAATATATACATGACCCGCATGCAGATGTGCGAGAAAAGCGCCCGCTTTCTGGGGTGCAGCTTTTCGCTGTGCATCAACGGTGTGAAGCTCAACAGGTGGAGCGATGAAGACGGAATATAGATGCTTTGCTTCCTGCACATTTGGCCTTGAAGCCGTGGTCGCACAGGAACTGAAAACATTGGGCTTTACTGACATATCCGCCCGGGACGCCCGGGTTTATTTTTTGGCGGATAAAGCAGGCATTGCCCGTGCCAATCTGTGGCTGCGCGCTGCGGACAGGGTTTATATAGAACTGAAGAGCTTTCAGGCCAGGACGTTTGACGAGCTGTTTGAGGGGGTGCGCGCCATTGATTGGGCGCATCATATACCAAAGAACGCCGCCGTGATCGTCAATGCGGATTCGGTCGGCAGCCGTCTGTTCAGCGTATCGGATGTGCAGTCGATCGGGAAAAAAGCTGCCGCGACCAGCTTGATGGCGGGGCATAAAACCGCCGTGCTGCCTGAAACCGGGAACAGGTACGACATCCATATCAAGCTGCTGCGTGACAGCGTATCCGTTTGCCTGAATACAAGCGGGCCGGGGCTCAACCGCCGCGGGTACCGTGCCGCCAATGTGACCGCGCCGCTCAGGGAAACGCTGGCGGCCGGGCTGGTGCTGCTGTCCGGGTGGCGGGGCGGTGAATTCGCCGACCCGATGTGTGGCTCGGGTACCATCGCGATAGAGGCGGCGATGATAGGCGCCGGCATCGCTCCGGGACGCAGCCGCCGCTTTGATTCGGATAAATGGAACGGTTTTGAGCAGGCCTGGCGCATCGAGCGGGAATCCGCCGGCCATGCGGAGACCAAGCAGCCGGTGATATTTGCATCCGATATTGACCCCAAGGCATTGAGCGCGGCAGATAAAAACGCCCTTGCCGCCGGTGTGAGCATAAAGCTTTTCAAAGCCGATGTGCGGGACTTTTCCCGCACGCAATGCCTGGTGCTGACCAATCCGCCTTATGCCGCGCGTCTGGGCGAGGTGAAGGAGGTTCACAGGCTTTACGCGGATATGGGGCGTGCGTTAGCGGATGCCGAAAGAAAATACATCATCACCGCAGATCAAGAATTTGAGCGTTTTTTCGGCCGACGGGCTTCACGAAAGAGAAAGCTGTATAACGGTAATATGCGCTGCACCTTTTATCAGTACTTTTAAAGCCTTGCAGTTGCAGGTTGACTTGTGTTGGATTTATGGTATATTAGTTTATGCTGTGTGTGCGCCGTTCAGTCGCCTCTGAGCGCAGGGCGTCTGCACTTAGCCAAAAACCGAATATGTACCCGTAGCTCAGTTGGATAGAGCGTTGGACTCCGACTCCAAAGGTCAGAGGTTCGAATCCTCCCGGGTACGCCAAAAACGAAAAGCCCTTTAGATAGAGGAAAAACCCCTGTTAAAGGGGCTTTTATTTTGTCTCGGGGCTTCTATTTTCAGTCTGTAAAATAGCTGATTACTGCATTTTTACTGCATCAGGATTTTTTCCCGCCTGATTTTCGCTTAAATGTTTGTTTAAAGCGGCTATGGCTTGCTGCTCTTTTTGCTCTGACAGATGGGTATATATTTTGAGCGTCACGTTAATATCCGCATGCCCCAGGAACCGCTGTGCGCTCTTAATATCCACTCCGGCATTGTAAAGCATAGTGGCGTATGTATGCCTGAACATATGCGGCGTGAGGTTGTCAATGACCATGATCTTGGCGCGGGATCTTGAAGCAACCCTGCCCCCGGCTTGAATATTCAAATAGTGAAGATAACTCCCCCAAGCTCTTTTAAAGGCGGTTTCTGACATCATGCTTCCATCGACGGCGGGACACACCATAGCTGACCGTGCGCCTTTTCTGGCCGTCTTGATGGCTTCCAGAATGGTATCAGGCAGAGGAATCGTGCGCATACCGGCTTTTGATTTTGTACTTTTAATCTCGCCTTTGTTTTTCGGATAAGCAACCGACTTATTGACCGTCAAGCATTTGTTATTAGTGCTTATATCATTCCATGTGAGGGCAACCAGTTCACCGCGCCGAAGACCGCAATAGAGCAGCAGCAGGGCAGGAACGCCCATCCTATGGCCGGCATAGGTTTCTGAGACAAGGTCCTTTTCTTTCTCGGTGAGTGGGCGCCGCACGGCCGCGCCCGTGCTTGGTACTTCCACATTGCCAAAAACATTCCGATAAATCACGTCGTTATCCATGGCAACTTTGAGTATTTGCACAGCGGTGAGCTTGATTTTCTTCATGGTGCTCTCAGCCTTGCCGCTTTCAGCTAACCGGTTAATAATCGCTTGAAGATGGTGCGGCTTTAGGTCCTTAAGCTTATAAGTAGACAGCTCCGGAAGAAGGTGCTTGTCAAGCTCTATTCTGTACATAGCGCGGGTTGTAGCAGCAATTTGGGGCTTATAATCCCGCAGCCATATCGCCGCCAGCTCTCCAAAGGTCATTTTCTCGTTACTGGACAGCGTCCCATGTTTAATCTGACGCGCATATTCCGCCGTCTTTGCTTCCAGCTCTTTCAGCGTCTTAGCGTATATGGTTTTGCGCTGCGGCTTGCCATCTGGGCGGCGGCCAACGGTGATAGAGCGCTGGTAAAAGCCATCCGGGCGCTTTTTAATTTTTGCTTCTCTGGGCATGTTTTATTCCTCCATTGAAAAATCCTTTATGGATGAACCTGAATCCTTATAAAACTTTAATATCTTTTCTGCAAAATCGTTTACAAACTTGCGTGTAGCCTCTGACATTTTCCATTCGTCGTATTTTATTTGATCACCATAGATATCTTTAATGTTTTGTCCAAGAGTAGTTGTTTTTGCTGTTGGATCATTTTCTAGCTCTTCCAGCTCGGATTCATAATCGTATCTATCCGAAACATAATTGACGACTTCCCAAAAGAATCTAAATGAATCATCTGATAGCAATAAATTTATTGCTATCAATATAGATTTAACGTGCCAAGGCCCCCTATTATTTGCACCATA
>CAZNVX010000047.1:0-11231 GCA_964576225.1 uncultured Christensenellaceae bacterium | reverse complement strand
GACTTATGGCTATCTTGATGAAGCGGGAACGGATTACCGGCTTGAGGTGGACATCACGGAGGCGCGCCTCGGGTTGATGCGCATCACGGAGCAAAACAGCCGTGACACCGGGCTGCTGGTGCCCGTATGGGATTTCTTTGGAAATGTGACCACCATACCCTATGACGGCGACCCCTACCCGTCTGCTGCCGGCAGCAGCCTTATCACCATCAACGCGATTGACGGCAGCATCATTGACAGGAATTTGGGGTATTGACGGGAAAAGTGAAAAGACGAGAAAGAAGGTATGGCATGAAACGAACAATAACCATATGGACGGCCGGCATTCTGGCGCTCTGTCTGCTGACCGGCTGCCAGGCCACGCCGGATGAGCCGGTGGTGCTGCAGAAGGACTTGGAGCAGATGATTGAGAAGGGCATGGCCGAGGGCCGTGAAAGCCCCGCGCCCATGGCGGCAAAGATGGATTATGCCGCGCTGTGCGCGCATTACGGCGTGCCGGAACGGTTTGAGAAGACGATCACCAAGGGCAAGCTGACCATCAGCTGCGACGTTAATATTGAGCTGCCGGAAACGGCCAGCCTGCCGATGGCGCGGGTGCAGGCGGGGCGGTTTTCGCAGGAGCGGGTGACCGCGCTGTTTGAAGCGCTGTGCGGCGGCACAACCATGTATGTGATGCCGGAGCAGATGGACAAGGAATACTTTCAGCAGGAGATACTCAAGAAGCAGGCAGAGCTGGCCGCACAAACAGACGAGCAGGAAATCAAATTCTTGAACAACTGGATAGCCGATTTAAAAGAAAGCTATAACAAAGCCCCCGACAAAAACGAGCTTGTGCCCACGGACGGCACGCTGCAAACGGAAGAGATGCGGGAGAACAACATCAGGGAATCGCTGGGGATGCATACGGTGCTGCGGGCGACTTCCGCGCCGTTCCAGAAGGACGAGATGTACTTTTTTGTGTTCAACGACGTGGAGAACGCCACCGGCATTTATTCGGGCAAGGATGAGCAGGGGAACACATTCACGCTGGCCCCGAGCAGCACCGCAAGGCTGGGATTCAGCAGGGAAGGCATGAACACCCATTATTCGGGTTACTGGCAGGGGCAGATACTGTCCGACGTGACGGACGCATCGCGCACGGGCGGGGCGGCGGCGGACGGCATGCTGACCACCACGCCGCAGCAGGCGCGCGATATGGCGGAAAGCTTTCTTGGCGACATGGGGCTTGACGACATGGTGATTGACACCGTGTTGCTGTGCAGCAGCGAAAGGCGTGAGTATATGACGGCTGTGGAGGGTGGATATTCCTCGACATCGTCTCCCCCGGGCGATGAACCCGAGCGGCAGGCCTATGTGTTCCGGATATTGCGTCAGCTGAACGGCGTGAAGGTGGAAAGCACGCATGAAACAAGCCAGACGACGATGGAGGTGGCGCAGGGCGACGGCAACATTGCGGTGGGCAAGGAATGGGCGTATGAGTATATGACCATTGCGGTTGATGACGCGGGGCTGGCGTACTTAAGCTGGCAGGGGCCGCTTGAGGTGACGGAGGTGCTGACGCAGAATACGGCCATCCGCCCGTGGGACGAGATAGAGAGCGTGTTTGAGAAGATGATCGTGATCAAAAATGCGATGTATGAGAACATTGACGCCTATAAGGCTGTCAGGATCGACATCACACATGCGGTGCTGTCACTGCAGCGCATCATGGAGCGGGATTCCTACACGACCGGCCTGCTCGTACCGGTATGGAACTTTTTCGGCACGACGACATATGTGCATGCGGACGGCAACCCGATGGAGCTGCAGTGCGGGTATACGCCGCTGATTTCCATCAACGCCATTGACGGCAGCGTGGTGGACGTGAGCATGGGCTATTAGAAGGAGCGGGACATGAAAAGAGTATCGATACCATTGACAATGCTGCTGGCGCTCTGTCTGCTGACCGGCTGCCAGGCCACGCCGGACGAGCCGGTGGTGCTGCAGAAGGACTTAGAGCAGATGATTGAAAAAGGTATGATACAAAGCGATGCCCCCGCAGCGTCTCCCTACAAAATGAGCTATGCAGCGCTTTGCGCGCATTACGGTGTGCCGGAGCGGTTTTGCGCAGATTTTACCGATCAGGGTGTGACGGTGCACGCGGACGTTTCCATAGAGCTGCCTGACGTGGCGGCGCTGCCGATGGCGCGTGTAGCGGCGGCAAAGTTTTCGCAGGAGCAGGTATACGCACTGTTCCGTGCGCTGTGCGGTGACACGCCCATGTATGTCGTGCCGGAGACGCTGGACAAGGAACACTATCAGGCTGCGATTCTTGAGTTTCAGGCGCAGCTGGCGAAGGCCACCAACGAAAACGCAATTAACAACCTGAATTCACATATCGACGAACTAAAGAAGCTGTACGCTTCCGCGCCGGACAGCATGGAGCCAGAGCCCGCAGATGGAACGATGATGATTCAGAGAGTGGAGCACGAGAAGACGAAGGCGGCCAGCGGCGCGCAGTCATACATCAATGCGATCTCCGACCCCTATCAGCTGCGCGTGATGTACAGCGTAAACACGCTGCCCACCGCCATGCGGTTCTCCGTCTATAACGACGTCGATTATGAGAACGCAGGCGGCTACTCCTATGAGGACGAGCAGGGCAACACGCAGAACATCGTGCCCAGCAGCGGCTCAAGCATTGCGTTCCAGCGTGAGGAAAACCTCTGCCGCTACGGATTGGACGGTTTAGCGCTGGCGGACGTGACCGCGCTGTCGCTGTCGGACGGGCCGGCGGACGGCTGCCTGCTGACCATTACGCCGCAGCAGGCAAGGAGTGCGGTGGAAAAGCTGATGGCGGATGCGGGTATGGACGACATGGTGATTGACCGTGTGGCGCTGTATACCAGCAGGGAGGAGCCGTGGAGCGGCGTGGACATGGACGGCAAGCTGGAGATGATGGAGCAGATGGGCGTTCCGCGCTGGGAGGATCAGCCGGAAACGCACGCTTACGTGTTTCGACTGCTGCGGCAGTTAAATGGTGTGAAGGTGGAGAGCGACCATGACAGCAGCATGACACGATTTGAAGAGGCCGCCATCGGCAAGGAATGGATGTATGAGACGCTGACCATCGCGATGGACGACGGGGGCGTCGCCAACCTGTTCTGGACGGGGCCGCTGAGCGTGACGGAGGTGCTGACGCAGAATACTGCAATCAAGCCGTGGAGCGATATTGAGAGCGTGTTTGAGAAGATGATGCCGATCAAGTATACCGCCTATACCGAACACTATCCGGACTTTTACATCGACATCACGCGCGCCAGCCTTGCTTTACAGCGCATCATGGAGAAGGATTCTTTCACAACGGGGCTGCTCGTGCCTGTATGGAACTTCTATGGAACAATGACGTTTACCAACGATGAGGGCAAAAAGGTTGTGGAGAATGGCGGATATTTTCCGATGCTGTCCGTCAACGCCATTGACGGGAGCGTGGTGGACGTGAGCATGGGTTATTAATGCGGCGGGGTGGAATTTGGGAAGGAGACAGGGATATGAGAAGAGCAGCGGCAGGGCTATTGGTGTTGACAATGATGATGACCGGCTGCCAGGCCACGCCGGAGCAGCCGGTGGTGGTTCAGAAGGACTTAGAGCAGATGATTGAAAAGGCGCAGCAGACGCTTGAACCAGAGACCGTGAAGCTGCCGCTGACGGAGCGTTACGCGGTCAGGGAGCATCTTAAAAAAACGGTCACCGAGCTGGACGGCAAGCTGATCATAGAAATTGACGCGGATGTGGGCGTTCCGGCGGCGGATAAGATTCCCATCGTGCGGGTGGTGCCGGCGAACCATGATCAGCAGACGGTGTCCGCGCTGTTCGGCGCGCTCTGCGGCGACACGGCTATGTATCAGAGCCGGGACGGCAAGAACGGATGCCCGTACAGCAAAGCGGAGATCGACGATATCCTGATATGGCTTCGGCAGAAGGCTGGCGCGCTTGAGGCTGCCGGCGGGGATGAAGATGACATGCGGAACCTGCAGCAGGAGATTGAATACCATGAGCGTGCTTACGCCGCGGCGCCGGAATCTGTGGAGGATAAACCTGCCGACGGCACGCTGACGGACCGGGAAGTCACCTACTACGACACCTTCGCGGGGACGGCGACGACCACATCCGCTGTGGAGTTCCCCGGCAGGTACTGGGCAGGGCTTCAGGGCAAAAAATTCTACGTGTTTAACAATTCGGATCAGACGGAAGCCGTGGAATACGAGGGGTCTAACGGAAGGGGGAAAATGTATCCGGCCTATCAGGCCGCGCTTCAATACGACGCAGGGATTTATTCCGAGGCCGATTTATGGGAACGCTCCAATTGGAAACGGGTGTTTTCGCATGCGGATCTGACGCCGCAGGAGCTGGATAAAGCGGGCTTAGCGCCCGAGGACGCCATTGCTGCCGCCGAAAAGCTGTTTGCACAGGTGCAGATTCCTTATTCGGTCATCGGCACGCATTATGTGAATTTACCGCAGCCATGCTACATGCTCGATTGCTCCCGGCAGGTGGGCGGCGTCAACCTGACGAGCGCGGGCGAAGGCGTGGGCGGCGACGGCGTGAGCCCGTATTGGAGCTATGAAAAAATGAGCCTGTTCGTATCAAAAGAGGGCATCATCTATCTGTACTGGTACTCGCCATACGAGATCAATGAAACCACGGTGGAAAACGCCACGCTCAAGCCCTTCGGGGATATCGAGAATATCTTCTATACCATGATGAAGACGATATACGGGCCTGCTGCCAAACAGGAGAACGGCACGACGATTCGGGTATCCGAGGTCAGCCTGCTGCTGCAGCGTATCAACACGGCGGAGGACAACACCGAGGGGCTGCTGGTTCCCGTCTGGTGCTTTTATGGCATCCGGCATGTGGATGAGAAAGTGCCCAACTATGGCATGGTCAGCGACTGGGCGGCCATGGGCTATGCGCCGCTGCTGATTGTGAATGCGGTGGACGGCACGGTGATTGACCTGGAAAAAGGGTACTGAGAGCATCGAAGAGTCATATCCGACGCCGGAACCGTGGCCGGCGTCCTTTTTATTGGGAGCTGATAACATTTTGATAACCAAAGTGTCAACAAAAATGTGGTAGAATACTTCAAAACAAGCCAAAGGAGGCGGACATGCCCAACCGGATACTGATTGTGGAGGACGACAAAGGCATATCGGACGGGATTGCGGTGAATCTGCAGTACGCGGGCTACGACTACGCGGTGTTTGGTGATGGCCGTGAGGCAGCCGAATATATGGAGCAAGATCACTCGTTTGACCTCGCGCTGCTCGATATCATGCTGCCGGGACTGGACGGCTTCGCGCTTCTTGAACATATGGAGCGGTATAACATTCCGGTCATCTATATCACGGCGAAAACGGACTCCGTGTCGGAAATAAAAGGGCTGCGCGGCGGCGCGGAGGATTACATCGTCAAGCCGTTTGAGGTGGTGACGCTGCTGGTGCGCATTGAAAAGGTGCTGGAACGCACGGGACGGCTGAACCGCGTGCTGCGGTTTGGCGACATTGCTGTGGATACCGAGAACCGAACGGTGACGCACGGCGGCGCGCAGGTGGCTCTCAAGCCGCTGGAGTTTGACGTGCTGGTCATGCTGGCGAAAAACAAAAACCGCACGGTGCCGCGCGAGCGGCTGCTCAACGAGATATGGGGCGTGGACTTTTTTGGCGGGTCGCGCACGGTGGACGTGCATATTGCCAACATTAGGCGGAAGCTGGGGCTGAGCGGAGAAATAAAGACAATATCGAAAACGGGCTATCGGCTGGAGGATTAGCATGAAGCTGTGGGTGAAGACGGCGTCGGTGTGCGCGGCGGTGCTGCTGGCCGTGGTGGCAATATGCAGCGCGTTGCTGCTGGCGCAGGCCAAAAACAGCCTGCTGGAGCTGACGGCAGCTCAGGTGCGCGACAAACAAAAGTCGCTGCGGACGTCGTTCGCATCGATGATGGACTACTATCTGCCCGATAACGCGGGCGAAGCCGTGCGGCATTCGATGGCGGTATACTGTTTTTCTCAGTTTGCCGATGAGACGGGTGTGCTGCTGCGCGACGGGGAAACACTGGTCTCACAGTCAAATGCGAGCCCTGAGCGCCTGGCGCCGCTGAACGGTTTGAATTCGGCAGACGAGCAGCGGGAATACGCGGGGGTTTGGGACGGGCGGCAACTCATGATTGCGGGCGGCAGGGCGTCTGTGCAGGGCGCGTATGACATCTACGTGGTTTCGGATGTTTCCGCCGTGTACAGCCAGATTGCGGAAATGACATGGCGGTTCGTGTGGATCAGCGCGTCGGGCGTGATAACCGGCACGCTGCTGATTGTGCTGCTGGCGCGCCGAGCGTCGCGTCCGTTGGGCCGGTTGGCGCTGGCGGCGCGGGAGATTGCCGGGGGCGATTACGCAAAACGCGCCGGGATCCGCGCGCGCGATGAGGTGGGGCGGCTGGCAGCTGATTTCAACCGGATGGCGGACGCGGTGCAGGCGCATGTCGCGCAGCTGGAGGAGACGGCCAAAAGACAGCAGCTGTTTATCGGTGGCGTGACGCACGAATACAAAACGCCGCTCACCGCGCTGCTGCTGCATGCGGACACGCTGCTCAACACAAAAATGAGCGACGGGGAGAGCGAGCGCTCGCTGCGCCATATATACAGCCAGTGCGAGTGGCTGGAACGGCTGACGCAGAAGCTGCTCAAGCTGCTCACGCTGCAGGAGCACATAGCGTTGCTTGAGCAGCCGGTGAAGCCGCTGCTGGATGCGGTGGCCGACAGCCTGGCGAACCTGCTGGAACAGCGCGGCACGCCGCTGGCGGTGGAATGCCGGGCGGACACGCTGCGGTTTGATTTTGATCTGATGCGCTCGCTGCTGGCAAACCTGGCCGACAACGCGTCCAAGGCATCGCGGCCGGGACAGCACATCTGGCTGAGCGCCGAGGGTCACGTGATTGAGGTGCGCGACGAAGGGCACGGCATCCAGCCCGGAGATCTTGAGCGTATCACCGAACCGTTTTATATGGCGGACCGCTCGCGCAGCAAAAAACAGGGCGGCGTGGGGCTGGGGCTGGCACTGGTGCGCCGCATCGCAAAGGCGCACGGGGCGCGGCTTGAGCTTGTGAGCATGCCGGGGAAGGGGACGACGGCGCGGGTGATATTCCCGCGATAACCATGCGTTAACGTTTTGAAAACCACCGGCTTCCATATTTATGGCAGTATGGGCGTATCAAAACGAAGAGGAGCTGCGATATGAAACGAATGATGGCACTGATGCTGGCGCTTACGATGGCCGCGGCGATGGCCGGATGCAAAACGACGCCCGAAGAGCCCGCCGTTATCGGCAAGAACGTGGATATACTGATCGACAAGGCGACCAAGACGGACGGAGAAACGGCAACACCCGCGCCCACCGGCCCGGATAACCGCGCCATATTGGCGGAGAAGCTGGGCGTGCCGGAGCGGTTTACCGCGAACAGCAGCTTTTCGGACGGGATGCTGACATATGCGGCGGATGTACAGATTGAGCTGCCTGACGCGGCGGCGCTGCCTGTGATGCGCGTGGAGCCGGCGGATTTCTCGCAGGAGCTGGTGACGAAGGTGTACGGCTATCTGGTGGGAGACACACCGATGTATCAGCAGCAGCTGCGGATGACCAAGGAGCGTATCGAGGAAGAGCTGGTGTTCTGGCGGCAGATACTGAAAGACCCGGACAGCGCAAAAGAGAGCAAGGCGCAGGCCGAAGAAAAGATCGCCGAGCTGGAGAAGGGATACGGCTCCGCGCCGGGCAGCGCGGCATTGATTTCGGCGGACGCCACCATCGGCACGCAGCAGGAGATCGACATCCAGACGGGCAAGGTGAGGGCTGAATACATTGGTGTTGACCTTGCGGAGATACCCGGCCTCGGCGTGCAGGATGGCAAGACATTCTCCATCCGCAACAACAGTGAGAACGGCGAAATCATCAGGGAGGAGAATGTGGGCGGCTTTACAGTGACGGATACCGCTTCAAAGGGCGCGCGGTTTTACTATTTGAACAGCACGGACAGGGAGCCTGATAAAATATGCCAGGTGAGAACAGAGGTGGTAAAGCCAGACGGTTTGACGGACAGGCCTGAGCGGATCTGCGGCTTTTCGTATCAGGATGCGATGGATATGGCGCAGGGGTTTCTCGATGCGGCGGGCATTGAGGGTATGCAGATTGACAGCGTCGGGCTGGTGCTGGTGCTGCCCGGTTCATACAACGATTTGTTCTATGGCGCAAATGTAAACCGGGAAGAGCAGGAAACGGCCATGGCGGACGCGATGAACGGCAAGTTTGACGGCGACGCGCTGGATGTGCGCTTCGAGCTGGAGCTGGTGCGGACGGCGAACGGCATTCCGGTGATGAGCGAAGGCATCTCCAGCTATCTCGACGACGCGTGGGGCAAGCAGTGGTATTATGAAAGCTTCAGCATAGTTCTTGACAGCAAGGGGATACAGGGCGTGGCATGGACGTCGCCGCACAAAATAATTGAAACGGTGACGGAAGACGCCAATATGCGCCCGTTCAGTGAAATTGCGGAGATATTCGACAACATGTTCCGCGTGACATATGATGCGCAGGGTATGAAAAACGAGGTGCAGATCACGCGCGTGACGCTCACGCTGCGGCGCATCATGGAGCAGAACAACATCGGCTACGGGCTGTTTGTGCCGGTGTGGAATTTCTACGGGACGCAGACCGTATCATACCCGGACTATCCGGAGGAGCCGCCGATGAGGATGGCTTCGGTCAATCCGCTGCTCATCATCAATGGCATTGACGGCACGGTGATCGACATTGATAAGGGGTACTGAGAGCATTGAAGCCCGGCCATCAACCGAATAACGAGAAAACAAACTTGACAGGCGTCTCGTATATGATTATAATCATGATCATATAACAACGGGAATAGTCATATGATTGGAGGAAGTATCATGAAGGAGACGCTGACAGGCCCCGAATGGGCGGTGATGCAGGCGCTGTGGAGCGGGGTCTCGCCCAAAACGCTGTCTGAGGTGATTGCGGCGATGGACGGCGCGATGGACTGGAGCTACCGCACCTACGCGTCGTACCTCAACAAGCTCTGCGAAAAGGGGCTGGCGGGCTTTGATATCAGGGGGCGCGACAGGTTCTACTATCCGCTGGTGGACAAGTCCCGGTGCATCCGCGCCGAGGGGCGCAGCCTCTTAAAGAAGGTGAGCGAAAAGAGCGCCAAGGAGCTGCTGGTTTGCATGATTGAGGAGAGCGGCCTTTCGCCGGAGGATCACGACGATTTGAAGCGGCTGCTTGATGAGCTGGCGAAGGGAAGTGATCAGCAATGACAACGGTATTAACAACGCTGCTTGAGATCACGGTTTATTCCGCGGCGCTGTTCGGCGCGATATGGCTGTTCCGTCTGGCGCTGAAGAAGCACCTGTCGCCGTCGATGGCGTACGTGGCGTGGTTTCTGCTGATCGCGCGGCTGCTGACGCCCGTGACAATATCGAGCGGCTTTTCGCTTTTCGTGATACCGGCGGCGGATAACGCTCCGGCGGCCACGGCGTCAGCCGGGCTGGCGGAGACGGCGGATGTCGCCGCGCTGCTGGCCGGGCTCGACAACACGATTCATGCGGGCGCGTCGGCTCTGCCGGAAAAGGCCGCATCACAGGCTGCCGCCCCGCAGAAGGCTGAGGGCGCGCTGCAGGCACAGCCCGCACCTGACACACGGCGGTTTAACATGGCTTGGGATAAAGCCGTTTTTGCGGTATGGATTGCCGGGGTTGCGGCGATGCTGGCACAGGCGGCTTTTTCATACCTGCGGCTAAGGAAAAGGCTGAGCGCTGCGGTTCCCGTTCCGCCCGATTGGCAGCGCGCCGCGGACGACATGGCGGCACGGCTGGGCATGCGGCGCGCGCCGCGCCTGGTGATGCTGGCGGGTTTCCCGTCGCCCGCGTTGACGGTGGGGCTAAGGCCGGTGATTGTGCTGCCCGCGGAGCTGACGGGGCGGGATGATGAGACGGTGCGGTTCGCGCTGCTGCACGAGCTGACGCACATCCGGCGGCGCGACCATCTGGTGACGCTGCTGCTGCAGCTGCTGCGCGCCGTGTACTGGTTTAACCCGGTGGTGTGGATGACCGTGCGGCAGATGCGCCTTGACATGGAGACGGCGTGCGACAACGCGCTGGCCGGGCGGCTCACCGCGGCGGACAGGAAGCGGTACGCAGGCACCATACTTAAGATGTATGCGCAGGAGCAGGTGCGCTATGCGCTGGGCATGGCGCTGGGGCAGACCAGAAAAACAGCGGAGAAACGGCTGCGCGGCGTGTACACGCGCGGCAAAACCAGCGGGCGGGGCCGGGTGACCGCAGTGCTGCTGGCGGCGGTGCTGCTGATGGCATGCTTCACCACCGCGTGTCAGCCCACGCCGGAGGCGCCCGTGATCGTCAATCAGAACAAGGATCTGGTGGGCGAGGTGCAGAGTCAAAGCAGCGGGAATGAGACGGAGACATCGCCGCATAACTATCTGGCAAAGCTTGAGCTGCCTGAGCGCTATACATTCAGCAGCGTGAACGAAGCGGCGTCTTTGCATATCAGTGT
The DNA here is from genome assembly GCA_964576225.1 of uncultured Christensenellaceae bacterium. Taxonomy (GTDB): domain Bacteria; phylum Bacillota; class Clostridia; order Christensenellales; family SZUA-584; genus SZUA-584. The sequence continues at coordinate 615 of CAZNVX010000047.1, read as the reverse complement.
GGATGCACAGGTGATAAAGCCGGACGCGGATCAGATGCCGCTGGCGCGCATGAAGCCAAGAACCTTCACGCAGGAGCAGGTGAGCGGCATGTTCAACTATCTGTTCCCCGACGAAAAGCCGTATCTGCCGCAGGATCAGATGACAAAAGCGATGATAGAGGAGATTATACTGGGGTTTAAGAGCATGCTGGCAACCGGTAAGACGGTGAGCGGTATCCCGCTGGAAGCAGATGAGATTGAGATGTTTGAAGCGCGCATTGAGGAGCTTGAGAAGCAGCACGAAACGGCGCCGGATCAGGTGCCCGCTCCCGTTGTCTGCGACGGGACGATGCAGTATGAAGAGAGGGAAATTTATAACGTTGACTATCAAGAGAAGGAGCCTGTAAAGACGTGTCAAGGCATCAGCAAGTCATATAAGCTGGAGGCGAGTTTGGACGAGACGTTTCTGCACATCAGCGTATCCGCGAACGAGGACGCGCCGGGCAGCGGATTGTGGTATGTGAAGAGGCCGTCGGTATTCACCACGGACAACATGACGCGCATCAGGCCGGGCGACGCGCTGCCCGAGGCGGCGCAAGGCAAGCTGACAATACCGCTGGAGGATGCGATTGCGCA
>CAZNVX010000046.1:0-11255 GCA_964576225.1 uncultured Christensenellaceae bacterium | reverse complement strand
GGCGTATGACATGCCGGAGGCCGCGCGGCTTGTGCTGCCTTATTTGAAGGACAGCTCGTTGGTGGTGTCGATGCAAAACGGCATCTGCACGGACACACTTGCCGGTATCGTCGGCGCAGCGCGCGCCGTGGGCTGCGTGGTGGGCTGGGGCTCCACCATGCTGGAGGACGGTACGCTCAACATGACCTCCGAGGGCCATTTCGTGATCGGCGGGTGTTTGCCGCAAACGGATGTGTCGGCGCTCAGGGCAGTGCTTGAGCACGTGATGCCCACGCAAATATCCGACAACATCGTGGCAGATCTGTATTCGAAAATGATCATCAATTCGTGCATCACGTCCATGGGGGTTTTGAGCGGGCTGTATCTGGGGCAGATACTGAGGCTGAGGAAAGCGCGCAACATATTCACGCAGATCATACGCGAAGCGCTGGCGGTGGCCGAGGCAATGCAGCTTGAGGTCAGGCCATACGGCGGCAGGCTGGATTACCACAGGCTGGTGGGTGCACATGGCGTGCTGGCTGCCTTCAAGCGGCATCTGACGATCCGTATTATCGGGTTCAAATACAGGCGGCTCAAATCGTCAAGCCTGCAGTCGCTGAGCCGCGGCAAGCCGACGGAAATCGATTACTTCAACGGTTATATCGCGAGGAAAGGCGAGCAGCTGGGCGTGGCCACTCCGGTCAACAGGCGCCTTACCCGGATGGTCAAGGAAATTGAGGCCGGCAGCCGTGCCATCGATGTGCACAACTTTGATGATCCGGGGCTTCATATGCGGCAATAAAAGAAGCATCAAAAGCCTGCGGGCATTCCGCTTGGCTTTTGATGGAGCCCCCGGCACGGGTGCGTGACCGGAGGATGCATATTTGAACCTACTATAAATATGAGATAAGGGAGAGAAAACAAGCTTCCTTTGGGAGATGGCAGACCACGCAATGAATGATGTCAGGCCGATATTGTATGGGCGTCACTGCGTGGCCTGCGGGCATTTGCTCAGTAAAAGTTCCGGTAGATGGCGTCCGACGTGCTTTCCACGTTGCTGCCGGAATACGCGTAGTAGTAGACCAGCCACCGGTACTGGTACCCCTGGGACACATACCAGGTTTTGCTCATTATTCCATACCTGCCCGACGTTGTCTCGCTCCAGCTCTTCACCGTCTGCCAGCCGTTGTTATAGCGCTGCAGATAGCCGGATATCTTGACACTGTCCACGTTGCTGTAACCGTTGATCGTTGCGGTCATGGTTGCCTTGCCATCCGCAGCGATCGAGAAGTTGCAGCTGGTATAGCTGATGTAGGTGTAGCAGATCGAATAGTCGCCGCCCGATTCCGACGCTTCGGGCGTCCGGCCTTCCGCCAGGGCGGTGCCGCCAACTGAGAAAACCAGCATGATGGCAACTGTCATGAGAAGCAGCTTCCTGATCAAATAAAAAACACCTCCTTTAAGCCTTTACCAATAAAAACAACTCAGGGAGGGTTTTCGTGACAAAATGAGTGAAATTAATCTATCGTTTGATGTTTTCTGCCATTTTTATCAAAGATTCTTTGTCGATTGTGGATTTCAATACAAAGCTGCAGTGCTCATCATTCAGTATCAGGATTCTTTCATCGTTTTTGACTGAAATGAATCCCGTCAACCCGTTGACCTCAACCGGCGCGAATTCAGCGTTTTCACTGTCCAGCGTCAGCCCACCTCCGCCGATATGTCTCTCAAACCAGATCGTCTCGTGGCTCATGTTTTCCAGAACAATGATCAAGGAATTATCATCTTCATGAACGTTAACGGCCACAAATCCGTCGGGCACATACGCAAGCACGGCGCTGACGTCGTTGGACACGCCGCCCTGGCCGCTATTTGTCTGTGGCTTGATGCCGTAATGCCCGTCGTTTTGCACAACCAGAAGATTGGTGATGGCGATACGCAGCGGCGGTATCGTAAACGCCGCCAGCGACAGCACGGCGATCAAAATGCAGGCCGCAATACCCGCCCTGACACCCGCCCGTTTGGCGCGCCTGAGCATGATCTGGCGGCGGGCGCGTTTGTCCTCCCGCCGGACCAGCGCCCCCGCCCAGTCTTCAAATTCTGCGGTAAACGTATACCTTTTTTTAAGCTCTTGATCGGGCGGGCAGGTCTCGGCCATCTCATCAAGCCACTCACCCGATGCATGCCTGATCAATTGCTCATACAATTCCTGATCTCGTTTTTTCATGGCTCACCCTTACTGCCCATCAGGCTGCTCAGCAGCAGCTTTTTCCCGCGCTCGCACCGCTTGCGCACAACCTCGGCCGACACGCCGAAATGGCGGGCCAGCTTGCTGTCGGTGTATCCGTAGTAGTATCTTAGAATCATCAGCTCCGAATACTTGCCGTCAATGGCCTTCAAGCCGCTGAGGACTTCCCGTATTTTCAGGTTCCGGATCACGATGTTTTCCAGCGGTTCTTCGTGATCTTCGGCTTCGTCAAGCGCCTCAGCACCGGCATGCTGCCGTATTTTTTCGTATTTGAGCTTGTTGAGCGCAGTCCTCTTGGTGATAAGAACCACCCAGCATTTGGTTTCGTGACATGCGGCGTCCTTGATATCGTCAATATGAATCAGAATCTTAAGCAACGCATCCTGAACCGCCTCTTCGGCCAGCGCCTGATTGCCCAGTATATTATAAGCGATATGCATCATCAGGCAGCGGTATTGCTCATACAGCTGTCTGAACAGGCTTGTGTGACGCAGCAAAGCTTGATCCCCCATCACGTATCGGCGAGCCCGTGCGCCCGTGCGACGCGCAGCGCCAAGGCTATTCACAAAGTGTCGTCTATTTGGCTGTTTTTAAGCGCAGCAGTCTTATAACGTCGTCCAGCACCGCGCCGTCCGTCACGCGGATCATCAGCCATTTTGTGTTGTTGAACAGACGGCTGTTATCATACAGGCTCTGCAGATACGGCGTATACGCGGGACGAACCGCGTCAAAGCGCGTCATATCCGCCATGTTCAGCACAACCAGCGCTGTAAAGCCGTCCGGCTCGGGATAAAGCGTGCAGAGCGCTTTACCGCCTTTCTTGTACTTGACATTCCAGCCGGGCTGCGCCGCGCAGACACTGTAGCTGATCAGCGGCTTTGATCCGTATTCATTTTCGATCACCCCTGTGAGGCCGCGCCATCTTTCCCGGGCTGCCTTTGGCATCGAACCCTCAATCGCCGGCATGTCAGGCGTTGCGGACGGGTCGCGGATGATATCCCCCATGCTGCACCTCCGTGGCTTGTCTTATTGGTATTATATCACACCTGACATCAATACGGGAGATTGCTTTTCAGACGGCGTGTATGATAAAGTGAATCCAACAAAGCAAGGGGGAAAGCACATATGAAGCTTCTGATAACAGGCGCGACGGGGCGCATGGGAAAGTATATCGTCCCTGACCTTGAAAAGGATTACGAGATCAGGCTGTTCGGCCGGACACAGCCGGACACAAAGCACGAATTCACCACCGGCGACATCGCCAGCCTCGACGACGTCTGCCGGGCGGCGGCGGGCTGCGATGCCGTCATCCACCTGGCCGCCGTGGCGGCGCATGACGACAGCCGCTTGCACGAGCTGTTCTTGTCGAACGTGGCGGGTACCTACAACGTTTTGGAAGCGGCGCGGCGCAGCGGCATCAGGTACGTGGTCAACAGCAGCAGCATCTGCGCGACAGGGATCATCAACTGGGCGCAAAGGCGCACCCCGCCGTACTTCCCCGTGGATGAGGACATACCGATGGCGGCGGACGATATGTACGGTATGTCCAAAAAGATCGGCGAGGAGCTGGCTTTCGGCTATTATACCCGCTACGGCGTCCGGTCGGTATCGCTGCGCGTGGCCACGGTGGCGCTGCCCAGCGCGGCGTACTATCAGGAGCTGTTCGACAACGCCGACAACCCGGACTACGCATTCAAAAACCTGCCGATGGAGATTGCCGATTTTATGTGGCAGTATGTGGACGCGCGGGACCTTGCCCAGGCTTACCGCCTCTCTCTTGAGGCGCTGACGAGCGGCAAAGTGGAATATGACATCTACAACCTGGGCGGCGACGAGGTGTTCTCCAACATACCGTCGCTGGAGCTGATCAAGCGGTATTACCCCCACACACAGTTTATCGACAACGAAAACGGATTTCTGGACCGCACCCATGCCCCGCTCTGGGACATTTCAAAAATCAAGCGCGAGCTTGGGTTTAAGCCGGCGTATTCGTGGAAGGACTACGTCACCTTGGAGTAGAGACGGGACCATGCGAAAAAAGCCGGGAGAACTGCACGTCCCCCGGCTTTCCTTATAGTCTCGCCGTGTTATAGGGTTTCAACCGCCTTGCGTTCAACCGCCAGCCCGGCCTGATACCGCTGCATAAATGCCCCAAACCCTTCGATATCCGCCGCCTGAGGCTCAACAGTGATGCATTCGCTGTCTGTGAACACACTGCTGCTTAAGTAATCGGCCAGTGTCTGACCCTGCTTGTTCATCATATAAGCCGCGAGTATGGCAATGCCCCAAGGCCCGCCTTCACCGGCCGTGGACATAACGGTGACCGGAACGCCCATCGCCGTGGCCATGATGCGAAGGCCGACGTTTGTAACCTTGAAAAAGCCGCCGTGGCCCGTAATCGAATCGATCATCGCCCCCTCTTCCTCAATCAGTATCCGCATGCCCAATTTTAACGAAGCCAGCGAGGAATACAAATGTGTTATCATGAAATTAGCGAGCGTGAAGGACGCGTCCGTCGTCCGCACAAACAAAGGCCGGCCTTCTTCCAGCTCGGTCACATGCTCGCCTGATATGTAATTATAGGATAACAAACCGCCGCAGTCGGCATCGCCGTCAAGCGCATGGTTTAGCAGCTTGTTGTACAGTGCGTTGATATCAAATTCGGCACCCAGCAGCTTGCCCGCTTCGCCCAGCAGCTTAACCCACGCATCCAGATCGCCAAGACAGTTGCAGCAATGCACCATCGCCACCGGATCGCCCGCAGGCGTGGTCACCATATCCACCTCGGCATGAACGTTTTTCAGCGCTTTTTCCATCACGATCATGGCAAACACGCTCGTCCCCGCGCTGACGTTGCCTGTCCGCTGGCGCACGCTGTTGGTTGCCACCATTCCTGTGCCTGCATCGCCTTCGGGGGGGCACATGGGTATCCCGGCCTTCAGCGCGCCGCTCGGGTCGAGCCGCCGTGCGCCCGCTTCGCTGAGCGCCCCTGCCTGATCTCCCGCCATCGCGATACGTGGCAGTATGCCCGTCAGCTTGAAGGGCAGTCCGTCATTGAGCTGATCAAATTTTTCTGCCATATCGCTGTTGTATGTGTGCGTTTTGTCATCCACCGGAAACATACCCGATGCATCGCCGATCCCGATCACCTTTTCGCCCGTGAGCTGCCAGTGTATGTAACCGGCGAGCGTGGTCAGGTATTTGATGCTGGCAACGTGCGGCTCGTTGTTCAGTATGCTCTGATACAGGTGCGCAATGCTCCAGCGTTGGGGAATATTGAAGTCAAACAGTTTTGTCAGCTTTTTCGCCGCTTCGCCGGTAATGGTATTGCGCCAGGTGCGAAAAGGCACCAGCAGATTATCGCCCGCATCAAACGCCATGTATCCATGCATCATGGCTGACACGCCGATCGCCCCCACCTGCTGCAGCGCCACACCGTACTTTTGCTTCACATCCTCTGCCAGTTGCGCGTAGCAGTCGCGGATACCGTTCCAGATATCGTCCAGAGAATATGTCCACTTGCCATCCTCGAAGCGGTTTTCCCATGTATGGCCGCCGGAAGCAAGCAATTGATGCTTGTTGTCGATCAGAACCGCTTTGATGCGCGTGGAGCCCAGCTCAATTCCCAGATATGCCTCATTCGTATTCATGCTTTATCCCTTTCCTTTCTATTTAAAAGGGACAAAACGGCATGAAACCGCAGCATCCCTTCGCATATGATGATGTTGTGCCGACCCGTCGGGGGGTACCGGCTGTCTGCAAGCTGTAAGCCCGTCGGTTTCTATGCTGCGGCCTCAATTTAAATACTGCCTGAACCGGCAACCGCATCTAGCTTTTCAGGATATTGTTTGAGCTTATTATACTTGAACCCTTCCATTTTTTCAACTTGGGAAAGGATGAAGAGATGCTGTTTTTTTGCTTTTTTATAATGACATTTGGTGCGTTTGGCGGCAGTTGACCTGACGGTTGACTGTGCAACGCAGCCGTGTTATGGTAATTTAAACGGGCTGCCCGGCCTGACAGCGGCAGCAAGCCCGCCGCCAAGCCGGAGAAACGACCCGTACGTCGCTAGCCGGGCCAGCGGACGCGCAATCTTCGGGTGGCGCTTAGAGGCACGAAACGGCACCGAGTGTCGCCATGTGCAGCGGCGTCTTACGTGCCTTGAAAGCGAACAAGAAAGGATACACAAATAATGCTGGAACAACTTAAAAAGGAAGTATGCGACGCAAACCTTAAGCTCGTGGATGACGGCCTTGTCATACTCACATGGGGCAATGTCAGCGCGATCGACAGACAGAGCGGCCTGGTGGTGATTAAACCGAGCGGCGTGTCGTACGATGTCATGAGCCCTGAGCATATGGTGGTGGTTGACCTAGACGGCAAGGTGGTGGAGGGCGATTACCGCCCGTCGTCCGATACGGACACGCATCTGGAGTTATACAAGGCTTTCGATACCGGCGCCGTGGTGCATACCCACTCGAAGTGGGCCACAATCTGGGCTCAGTGCGGCCGCAGTCTGCCGTTTCTTGGCACCACGCATGCGGATTATTTCTACGGTGACGTGCCGGTGACGCGCAAGCTGACCAAGTCCGAGATCGCCGGCGGGTATGAGCTGGAGACAGGCCGGGTGATCGTGGAGACATTCAAAACCCGCAAGACTGACCCCGGCGCAGTACAGGCCGTGCTGGTCAACAACCACGGGCCGTTCACATGGGGCGCGGATGCCGGTCATGCGGTTGAAAATGCCGTTGTGCTCGAGTTTGTCGCCGAGATGGCCTGCCATACGCTGGCGCTCAACGGAACCGCGGAAATGAGCCAGGCGCTGCTCGACAAGCATTACCTGCGCAAGCATGGCAAAAATGCTTACTACGGTCAGAAATAAAATTCTTACTCCTGCATCAGATGCGGCCTCGTTACAACCAGAGGCCGTATTTTTTTATATAAGCACAGCCGTAAAACGGCCTCAATCGGGCAGCTTAGCCGATGCTGTCAAAGCGGTTTGGCAGGGTCTTAATTGTTTGACATTACCATCCGGCTCACTTATAATATCATTGATGCCGGAATACAAAGGAGAATGGAGCGCACGCCCAAATAATATGCGCTCAGCGGTCAGATGCTTATTTTTTTGGTTTCCACATTAATTTCATTGGTGCTGTCGCTAAGCTTCACACCGCTGATGATCATGCTGTCCCGAAAATTCAAGGTCATGGACATGCCAAACACCCGCAAGGCGCACCGCGAGCCCATGCCCCTTATGGGCGGTGTGGCGATCTATCTGGCCACCATTGTCGCCACAGTGCTGTTTAACGTCTTTTTTGTGCAGAACCTTCAGTTTAACATCGTCGCCGCCTTTCTGATCGGTATTTCCGGCGTCACGATGATGGGGCTGATCGATGATATCCTTTCGCTCAGCGCCAAACGCCGTTTGATTATACTATTCATACTCGCGCTGATCGTGTTGATCGGCTGCCTGCAGTTCTATTTCCCTTCGCAGCTGCTGCATACCGACCTTGGGCTCACGCTGCTCCTCTCGTTCGTGGTGGTGTTCTGGATCGTGGGCGTCACCAACGCCATCAACTTGTCGGACGGGCTTGACGGCCTGGCCAGCAGCCTGTCGCTCGTGTCGGTGGCTGGCTTTGCGCTGATCTTCTATCTTCAGGGGCGCACGCAGCTGGCGCTCCCCACCACGATGGCGCTCTTTGGCGCAATCGTCGGCTTTTTGCCTTACAACATCAGCCCGGCCAAGATATTCATGGGTGACGCCGGCAGCATGTTTATCGGTTTTATGCTGGGCATACTCTCCATCATGAGCTTATCAGAAAAGCCGTTTATCTTCTTTGTCGTTCCCGTGTTTCTCATCCTCATGCCCATCCTTGACATGTCGATGTCGGTGCTGCGCCGGCTGTTGCTGCGCCGGCCGGTGATGCAGCCGGACAAAATGCATTTTCACCATGCGCTCAACAAACGTTTCCGGAGCCACCGTGTCGTCGTTGTGATACTGGCAGGCTTTCAGCTTGTTTTTGCCGCTATCGGCATCGCCGTCTATCTGACTGAGCTGTTTATTCTGGGCTGGCTGGCGCTGGGGGGCATCGCGCTGGGCGCCATACTCTATACGCTGGCCACCGCGCGCAGAGTTCAGGGCGCAGAAACGCCGGCTCCGGCAGCCGATGCACCTTCTGAGACCACGGACAGGCCGGACGAGTAAGCGGCACAATGCTGGCGTCACGGATGGCGCTTTTCTGTTTTGAATCTCTGCCGGTGAGCTTTTCAGTTTAATCAGCATAAGGCATGAATGCCACATCTTCAAGAAGTAGCGCCCCTGCGTCCAACCTTATTTAAAAGTCGCGCACAGTATCCGCCGCAGCAAGCGTGCGTACCCCTTTCTGCGTTGTTTCGTCAAATGTGTATGTCCCGCAAACCGTTTTACCCTGGCGCGTGATAGCCGCTGTGAAGTCCGCGTTCAGCTGGATAACGCGCCCCTCATGATGCCATGTACCCGCGAACGGGTTTGATGCCGGTTAACCGTGTTCTATTGTTAGGATCAAACAAACAGCCGGGCGGCATAGCTTTGAGCCATGCCGCCCGAGAGGAGCAGATGCCGTCTGTTTGGCACTTTATAAGCGCTTGATCAAATTGATGCGGCATTCCTCACATTCGCCGCGTTATTTGAGCGCCCTGACCGGCCTTGCTTCGATATAACCGCGGTAACCCATCGGCGCCAGTTGGAAACGCGGCCCGTCTTCGTCCGCCCACTCAAAGCCGTAAAGCGTCGGGTCATAGCTTTTCATGACCTCCCACAGCTCGCCGATCGCCGATTCAAACTTATCGTCGTCAAACGGCGGGCCCTGAAACACCATCATTTTGCATGCGGGCAGGTCTATGATCTCGTACCCCTGCGGCACCGGGCCGGCATAATCCGCCGCCATCTCAACGCCCTGCGCATAAGCTGAGGTGCCGGGCGTGATCAGGCTTTCGGGCAGCCACATACCGATGGGTTCGTACAGCGCCTCACGTATGCCAGCCAGCACCTCCCAAACCTCGCAGCCCACCTCCTCGCAGTATTCGAAATAGTGCGCAGCCTTGATTCCTCTTTTTAGAATCAGCTTTCTTGGCGGTCTTTCCACCACCTGAACAAATACGGTATTCGTGTTGGCCATCTTTCCTTCTCCTTTTTGCATTGTGAGGTAATAATCACGAAGCTGCGCCGGCATAAACAGCTTGAGCGGCGGCTTGGTGCGCGCGTAGCTTTTGGGCGCCAGTCCGAACTGCCGGGTAAAAGCGCGCGTAAAGCCCTCGTGTGAGCCGAAAACGAAATCGAAAGCGACATCGACAACCTTGTGGCCGTCGTGCAGCCGTCCAGCCGCCTTCGAAAGCCGCAGCGCCCGGATGTAGTTGAACGGCGCTCGCCCAGTCAGCTCCTTGAAAATACGTGCCGCATGCCACGGGGAATATCCCGATTTTCTTGCCAGCTCTGCCAGCGTTATCCGCTCATTCAGGTGCGAGGCGATATAATCCTGCATATGGGATACCGCCATTACCTTTTGCCAGTTCTCCATGTTTATCCCTCCATGCTCACTATAAGACAACGGTGCATGGGTTTCTTGACCCTTTTTGCGACGATTTTATACCATACTCTCACTTTGCCCGGAGGAAGTCAAATTCCCTGTTGACAATTATATCGCCTACCGATATAATCTATTACGTTAGCCGATATATCGTTTGGCGTTATAAAGGAGGGTTTCTATGCCGGAAAGTGCAGGCGCATTGACGGAGGCGGTGTTCTATATTCTCCTGTCGCTGTATGAGCCGATGCATGGTTACGGCATCATGCAGAATGTAAAAGACTTAAGCCGCGGGCGTGTGAGCCTGGGCGCGGGAACGCTGTACGGCGCGATGTCCACGCTGGTGGAGCGCGGCTGGATTGCGCCTTGCGCCGGTCCGCAGGATGAACGAAAGAAAGCGTATGTCATCACCCCGCTGGGGCGTTCGGCAGTGGAAACCGAAATTGATCGTCTGCAGGAGCTGATTGATAACGGGCGTCAGATCGCAGGAGGCAATCAGATATGAAGCATGTCATTTATAAAATATTCTGGAACTATGAGAAAGAGGAAAAATGGCTCAACGGATACAGCGCCCGGGGGCTCGCTCTGGTGGATTACTGCTGGATACGCTATGTGTTTGAGGATTCGATGCCCGGTGAATACATATACCGCATCCAGCTTCTGCGGAATCTGGCCTCTCACCCCCAAAGCCGCAAGTATATTGAATTCGTTGAGGAAACAGGCGCGGAATGTGTGGCTACGTATCTTCGTTGGGTTTATTTTCGCAAAAGGTCTGCAGACGGTCCCTTTGAACTGTACTCGGATATCACATCCAAGATACGGCACTACAAAATGGTGCGGGCTTTTTGGGCCGCTCTTGCCGTATTGGAATATGGAGCGGGCATTTCCAACATCATCATCGGCACCACGCCCCCCGTATCTGTGGTCAACACCGTGCTGGGTTGTCTGGTGGCGGCCATTGGCGTCGGGTTTACGGTGATGGTGGCAAGCTTAACAAAAAAAATTAGCGCGCTGAAAAAGCAGCATCAAATTGTTGAAGCATAAAAAATCAGCGCGGATACGAGGGCAAACGCCCTCTTTTTAATTGTCAATATTATCATTTCGAGTTCTGCCTCAATAACAGCACCATGTTCGGGAAGAATAAGTGTAACAAGTAAAAAAGGTGGTGAGTGAATTTTGGATGCTCCAAAAATACGCGTAAAATGCGGCGTGGAGAACTGCCAGTACAACAAAGGGCACATGTGTTATGCTCACAGGCTTGAGGTAAACGCGATGGGCGACGGTCACGCCCATACCAGCGACGGTACCTGCTGTTCCACGTTTATAGAAGCTCGGTAGACGGCCGGGAGGCGGCTTTGGCGGCCTCCCACTTCTTTGGCAGCAGCGCAGCCTTAAGGCTGTATCAGCCCGGCTACATCCTCGGCAATTTCGTCGAAGGTATTCACAGCGGTGTTGCGCGACACCAG
>CAZNVX010000045.1:10018-11258 GCA_964576225.1 uncultured Christensenellaceae bacterium | reverse complement strand
CTGACCGCCTGCCTGTTCACTCCCTTTTATAGCTTCTGTTTTATGATATTCACAAGGCATTATATGTGTTATCAAAAACTCCGCTCAGGTAAAGCGGACCACAGTTCATTTTTATTAGGATTTCAAGGGGATGTTTCGTGTGGCAGGAGCAGGTACAGCCTTGCAAAAGGTTTTGCACCAAATACAAAAAGCGCCGGCTCGATCGCCGGCGCTTTTCTGGCCTTATAGCCTTACTTGTTTTTGTCGCGCTCGCGCAGCTCCACGCGGCGGATCTTGCCGCTGATGGTTTTGGGCAGCTCGGCGACGAACTCGATGACACGCGGATACTTGTACGGCGCGGTCACTTTTTTCACATGCTCCTGCAGCTCTTTTGCCAGCTCGTCGGACGCCTCATATCCTTTCGCCAGCACGATGGTGGCTTTAACCACCTGCCCGCGATCCGGGTGCGGCACGCCGGTGATGGCCGTTTCCAGCACAGCCGGATGCTCCATCAATGCGCTCTCCACCTCGAACGGCCCGATGCGGTAGCCGGAGGATTTGATCACGTCGTCGGTGCGCCCCACATACCAGTAATAGCCCTCTTCGTCCTTCCATGCCACGTCGCCGGTGTGATACACGCCGTCATGCCACACGGCGGATGTCAGCGCTTCGTCGTGGTAATACCCGAGGAACATGCCCGGCGGCACGCCGTTTGCCGTGTTGATGATGATCTCACCGGGCTCGCCCCAGCCGCACGGCGACCCGTCCTCGCGGACGATGTCCACGTCGAACAGCGGCGACGGTTTGCCCATCGAGCCGGGGCGCGGCTCCATGTAGATGAAATTGGCAATTGACAGCGTTGTTTCGGTCTGCCCGAAGCCCTCCATCATCTTCAGGCCGGTGGCCGCTTTGAACTGGCTGAACACCTCAGGGTTCAGCGGCTCACCCGCGATGGTGGTGTATTTGAGCGCCGAGAAATCGTATTTTGACAGGTCTTCCTTGATGAAATAGCGGAATATTGTGGGCGGCGCGCAGAAGGAAGTCACCTTGTTGTCGCATATGGCCGCCAGCATCTGCGCCGGGATGAACTTATCATGATCGTATACGAACACCGCCGTCTCGCCCAGCCACTGCCCGTACATTTTGCCCCAAACGGACTTCGCCCATCCAGTGTCTGCAATCGTTAAATGCAGGCCTGCCGGATCCACGTTCTGCCAGTAAACGGCTGTGGGGATGTGGCCTAATGGGTACGAGAACGAAT
>CAZNVX010000045.1:9529-10008 GCA_964576225.1 uncultured Christensenellaceae bacterium | reverse complement strand
CAGCCCACATCTGGTCAACAATCCACGCCGGCGGCGACAGTGATATCCAATCCGTATCCATGCCCGACGGAATAGTTTCCAGCCATTTCTGTGCCATATCCGTTATGTTCCGGTGGGAAAGCATGGCCAGCTTTGCCATTCCCGTGGTGCCGGATGTAAAGTAAAGCAGCATGATGTCGTCGTTCTCCGGCAAATCGGCAGGCGGCGTGAATGTGTCGTCCGCCGCGTCGATACCTGCCGCATAGTTCATCCAGCCGTCCCGTTCGCCCAGTATCGCACGGTATTCAAGCGTCGGCATGCCCTGTGCCGCTTCGATATTCGCAGCCGCATCGCCTTCATCCGTGCAGACGATCATGCGGATACCCGCCGCGTCCACGCGGTATTCAATGTCCTTCTTGGTCAGCAGATGCGTCGCAGGAATCGTGACGGCGCCCAGCTTATGAAGCGCCAGTATCGCCGGCCAGAACTGCCAGTTGCGC
>CAZNVX010000045.1:0-9519 GCA_964576225.1 uncultured Christensenellaceae bacterium | reverse complement strand
GCCTCTTTTGATGCCGAGCGCCATAAAGAAGTTGGCGGCCTTGTCGGACAGACGCTTTAAATCGGCGAACGTGAACACGCGCTTCTCACCCTTTTCGTGCACCCACACGAGCGCCGGTTTGTCCGGCTTTTCCGCAGCCAGAACGTCCATTACGTCATAGGCGAAATTAAACCGTTCCGGCACGCTGATCTTGAAGTTGGCTTTAAAATCCTCATAGGATGTGTAGTCGGCTTTCACGTATTTTTCAAATATTCTCATATGCGCCTCCCTTATTTCGCAATAACGGCCATAAACCGGCACGGGCCGCCTTCGGCCTGCATGGCGTGCGGATGCTTGGCGTCGTAGTAAACCGCATCGCCCGCTGCCAGCTTGAGCGATTGCTTATCAATATACAGCGTCATGGAACCGTCCAGCACGTAATTAAACTCGTGGCCCTCGTGCGTGTTCATATGAGTGCGCGCGTCCACATCGCTTTGCTCCACTGTCACCACAAACGGCTCCATCTTTTTATTGCGGAAGATGGGAGCCAGATGCTCGTATTTATACTCCTTGCGTCGCTCCAGCTTAAGCCCGGTACCCTTTTTTACAAACGAGCACACCGACAGCCGGGGCGTCTCGCCAGTCATCAGGTCCACAATATCGACGCCCAGCCGCCCGGCCGCCGAATACAGGAAAGAAAAAGAGAAATCATTCCGGCCCGTCTCATACGCGAGATAAGCCGCTTCGTCCATCCCAACCGCCGCCGCCATATCGGCTGCGGACACGTCCATGATCTCCCGCAGCGCCTTCAAACGCTCGGCGATCAGCATCAGCCTTTCATCCATTTCCGGTCTCTCCTTATTATTATTTTTCTGATATAAAAAAACCCCGCCCCCATATGGGACGAAGCATACTCCGCGGTACCACCCAAATTGGCCGTGCGTACGGCCCTCTTGATCAAAGCTCTGTCAAGCCCGCTGCGGATAACGGCGCAGAACCCGTCCGGCCCCTACCTGTCGGAGCCGCCGCTCAAAAGTGATGATGCCGCGCCGCCGCCGCCCCGTTTCCACCCGCCGGGGCTCTCTGAAAGATGGCTTTGCGCGCCATGTCTTCGTCACAGCGTTTAACAAATAATTGCTGCTATCGTAGCACAGCCCCGAGCGAGTTGTCAATTGTTTTAGACAGCGTACATGATTTTCGCTGGTTGGTACTCGTTTGCCAATAATCTGAATGCCGTTGTTTCGCTATTGTGATCACGTGGTGCCATCGCCTGCCTTTGGGCGTGATCTATTGAAGCGGCGGGTACGATAAACCCATGCGCCTGATCAGGTCCCCTATTGCCACCATCGGGCTGGGTACTTGAGCGTCTGCCGCGGTCAGCATGCAGATGGCGAGCACGCCGGCGAAAAACACGCTGAGTATGACAGCGTCGCGCTTCGGGCCATTTTTAAACAGCGGTCTTAAGCTGATGAGCGCAATGAGCCCGATAACCAGAAACACGTAAATCATGTCTGGGTCACTTCCTTCAATGATTGTGACCGGTGAAGCCCGCGTATGCGCCCCACAATGAGTATGGCCACGGGCAAGAACACCTCGAACAGCAAAAAGAGAACCGGCTCAACTTCACGGCCCGCGGCGGCATGCACCACGGTGGAGGGGTAGACAAATGTGGAATAGGCGATGACCAGAGCGCCCATGATCAGCACCAGAGGATGGTAGGACTCAAGATCGAATAACTGCGCTGTTGCCAGCACTGTCACATAAAACAGAAACGAGATTTTAAAAAACAACAGAACGATCAGAATGATGGCAAACAGTATTTCCATGCGGTTCAACGCGTTGGCGATGCTGATCATCCGCAGCGTCTCGAACGGAGGCAGCGCGAACAGCGGCGCCACGTTGCCCAACACCGCATTGTCGCGCGCGACCACCAGGAGCAGCGCTATGCTGCCGAGCAGAAACCCGCCGAACAAGTAAACGCCGATGCCTTTTTTCTGGCATTTTACTGCAGGCGCGACCATCAGAAACACAACGAGCTCACCAAAGGGAATTGTCGTGATGATATGCGTGCCCTGCACATAATGGGAGACAGGCTGATTTAAGACCGGCAGGAAATTATCAAAGTTCATGATATTCAGAGTCAGCACAATGGCTGTTATTATGATAATGAAGGACATGATGACGAATGCCGGTGCATATCGGGTAACCACGTTAAGCCCCTTATAGACAGCGTAAGCGCAAACAATCATTGCCAGAGAGACGGTGGCGACCGTGGGTGTTTCCACGAGTATCGTATGCCTCATAAACACGCCGAGATCCCGCAGGTTCAATGATGTCAGCGTCAAAAAAAAGAAAATGAACATCAGTGAGACAAGCGAGCCGGCCGCGCGGCCGAATACAGCCTTGCATATTTCGATCAGGTTTTTGCCCGGGAAGCTGCGGATGATGAGGATGTATAGCAACAGCACCGGTGCAGCCGCGGCCATGCCAAATAGGACAACCATCCAGGAATCCTGCTTGGTGATGGGCGCGAAGAAAGCGGACAGCAGCGCCGAGGCCTGTAGATAGCACGCAACGGAAAGCATGAACTGAAATGATGTGATGCGTCCTTTTTCCAGCTTCATTATTCTTCTCCCTTCATTGTCAGTGCATCGGATATCTTGCCTGTTTCTGTGATTTTTGAACGGACAGTCAGGTTCAATACGGTATTCAAATACAGACTATGCCAGCCGTCCTTGACTTTTTTCCAATCCTTAGGGCTGGTCTGCTCAAGAGTGGTTCCCAACCCGAAAATATCCGCTCCCAACGAAAGTGATTTTCGGAACGCAGCGCCCACAAGCTCCATAATGCGCTCCCGCCCGGCAATCTCCAGCTTGTCGAAAACATCAGGCATTTTTTCGCCGACGAAGCCCTTGATCTCCGCCACTGATAAAGTGGCATCGATCATCACGTCCATTTTGATCTGGCCGTCTGCAAAAACAGGCGTCACTGAGGGGGATGAATTGCTGATGTAGAGCACGGCGCTGCCTCCTTCCGCCGACACAGGCAGTATACCGCTTTGGATGGTGTCTGACACAAGCGCATACCCCAGGGTTTCGTCATTATCCAGATACCCGGTCAGCTTATCGGAGATGAACACGGCGCTGCCCTGTATCACCACCTTGCTGTCACCAAATTCGTCTTCGATATCAAGCGCGGGTATCACAAGGGCTTTCGAGGCTTCCAGCAGCGTGCTTGTGACAGCGAGCATGTTAGCCGCAAGCGGCTGTGAAATATCTGACTGCTGTTCCATCATCAGCGCCAGCGCTACCGCTGTTACAGGCTCCTGCACCAGCTCAACACCCAGTATGTCTTTTGCGGGCTTCTTGGAAATAATGACCCACACATCAAGCCGTGATTCGTGGTCCCGCAGAAACATATCGAGAGTCGGACGGATACCGCGCTCGGCCAACTCACTGCTGATGACGAGCACCTGATTGTGGTGCAGGAACAGGTTGCGGTTGTTGCGCAGCCCGATATCCTGCAATGCGCTGCGCACGTTGCCGCCCGACGCCTCCAACAGTATAAAGGGCTGTTCCGGTGTTTCTTCGGTGGGGTTGGTAACTTTTCGTATCTGTACGGTAATATTGAAGTCATCCTCCTCCTGACCAGCATCAATACCCACCCCGGAAACAAGCGAGAGTGTATTGATTTCGTGCGCATCCCAGCAACCGCCTGAAAGCAGGATGGTGAGGAGCACGAGCAGGCAAAGACCGGCGGCACGCAGCTTTTTCATGATTTATCGTCCTCCGGCGGCGGCATACCGGCACGGCTGCGGGTTATGTCTTCTTCAGCGATGTCTGCCGGCCGCTCCTTCATCATCCACAAAGGCATTCGCACATAATAGTCCTGCTGATCGCGGGACAGTGTGACGGCTGAAAAATACGGAACGCCAAAAGACTTTATTGCGGCCAGATGAATCAGCATAGCCAAAAACACAAACGTAATGCCGTAACCGCCAAAGGAGGCTGCGGCAAACATTGAGATCAGCCTCACAAACGATACCGACTCCGTCTGCTCAGGCACAACAAACCCCGCCACGGCGGTGATGGCGATGGTAATCACCATCGGGGCGCCCACAATACCGGCCTGGACGGCGGCATCACCCATGATCAACGCGCCCACTATGCTGATGGCTGAGCCCACCGGACGGGGCAGCCGCACGCCCGCCTCACGCAATATTTCATAGGCGAAGACCATGACAAGCGCCTCCACAAAAGCCGGAAACGGCGTGCCCTCCCGCGAGGCGGCAATGGTGTTGAGCAGCGGCGTGGGTATCAGCTCCTGGTGGAATGTGGTCAGAGCGATGTAGATCGCCGGGGCGAAGGCCGCGATAAAGTAGGCGATAAAACGCAGCATGCGGGTGGTGGAGGCATATAACGGCCTCACGTAATAATCCTCGGACGTTTGAAAGCTTTCAATAAAAAGCTTGGGTGCCGTCAGCACAAAGGGTGTTCCGTCTGCAATGATGGCAACACGCCCCTCCAGCATACGGCCGGCAGCCACATCCGGCTTTTCAGTATACGAGACGGTCGGGAATATGGACAACGGCGCGTCTTCAATGTATTGCTCCAGATATCCGGTATCCAATACCGAATCAACATTCAGGGCGTCCAGCCGTCTTTTGACCTCATCAACCACGTCGGGCTGAGCCACGCCCTTGATATACGCGACACAGACGTTGGTCAATGTTTTCTGGCCGATCTTCATATGATCCATACGCAGCTGCGGTGATTTGATACGCCGCCGTATCAGAGCGGTGTTGGTGCGGAAGTTTTCGGTGAACCCTTCGCGCGGGCCTCGAACCACCGCTTCGCTCGACGGTTCAGCCACACTGCGCTTTTCCCACCCCTTTGTGCTGACAACAAGCGCACGCGTTTCACCGTCTATCATCACGGCTGTGTCACCCGTCAGGCAGCCTTCTATCACCGCGTCCAGCGATGCTGTCTCAGTGACGTCGCCCGAGCACAACACGGCGCTTTGCACCTCGCATGCCGTGGGGCTCTTTGCACATGTTTCCATCAGCGGCCGCATGATGCTGTCGGTGATGCTCTGCATATCTGCCAGCCCGTCAGTAAACAGCAGCGCGCCCCGTGTGTTCGACGCGCCGAAACAAAAATAGTGCAACTTCACATCGGCGCTGTCGCCAAGCGTTTCCTTGATGGCGTCTATGTTCTTGTCCAGATCTTTTTTTAAGCGCCGATCCTGAGGCGGCGCATCTTTCCTTGGCTGCCTGGCGCAGGCAAAACGCAGCTTCTTATAAACCAGTCGGAACATGCTGATCCTTTCATTGCTTATCGCGGATAGTTATCATGCGATTCGGGGTTTTCTGCAACGCTTGCCGTTATTCTTTCCCCATGGATATCAAAACATGCAAAAAGAGCTTGCTTATGGGCAAAACGATTCTTTGCGCCACTGGTTCGGGTGTGCATGGACGTGCGTGCCGTTTGTGAACATTTCGGCGCTGTGGTATGATGAGGGCGGCAAAAGAGGAGGGCCATGCAATGCGGGATAAAGTGATGGCAGCGCTCAGGCAGGTGGCCGAAGAACACGGCGCTGCAGGTTTATCGGCGGCAGCAACGCGCGGCGGCGAGCTGATATTTGAGGGAGCCATCGGACGGCGCGACATGACGCGCGGGCTTTCCGCGACAACGGACACGCTCTACCGGCTGGCATCTGTCACCAAACACATATCGGCGATGACGCTGATGACGCTGGTGGATGAGGGGAGAGCCAAGCTTGATGCGGACATCAGCGATTATCTTGGCTATGCGGTGCGCAATCCGCAATGGCCGCAGGTTCCGATCACGCTGCGGCATCTGATGACACACACCAGCAGTCTGGTTGAATACGGAAGCTACAACAAGATACTTGCGGGGCAGATGCCCGCATATAAGCTGAGCGAGGTGCTCCGGCCGGGCAGCCCGGGAGACAGCAGAGAAAACTGGCTGCCTGACAGACCCGGTACGCGTTATGACTATTCGAGCTTTGGTTCGGGTGTGATGGGTGCCGTCGGGGAGAGCATCACCGGTATCCGTTTCGCCGAGCTGGTCAAGCAGCGTGTTTTTGAGCCGCTTGGACTCTTTGCCGCGCTGGACGCAGACGGGCTTGGCAATGCGGAGGTGGCTGTACCGTGCGCCGCCTGCAATGCCAGTGACGGAGGCTGGCTGAAAAAATCGCTGGACAATAAGAAGAGGCTGTGTGCGCTCCCTGTGGGCGAAGCGTACCGTTCCGCCCAGGGCAATGGCTACATGCGCGCGCGTGATCTGCTGACGGTGACGCAGGTGCTGCTGTATGGCGGTGCAGCTGGCGGTATACGGATACTGTCCAGCAGCGCCGCTAAGGAGATGTGCAAGGTGCAGTTTGACGATGGTTTAATGCGGACAGGGCTGAACCTGATGCACTATCACAATTTGGCGCCCTGGCCGCTGATCGGTCACTATGGGCGTGCATACGGCGCGTTGGCCATTTTCATGTTCGACCCTGAGCAAAAGACGGCAGCGGCTGTGCTGTGCAACGGCGCGGATATGACGCCTGATGGCAGCGGTGTGATTGGCAACACGCTCTTTTGTACGCAGGCCATGCGTGCCTTGTGGGGAGCGTGCTTTTCATAAACCAAATCAATCGCAGATGCTTGCGGGTAGCGGCAGTTTGCGGTAGTATGGTAATAGAAACGTGAAAGGGCTGGTCGAATCATGGCGCAGTTTACAGAAGTGGACGGACGGGATGTCGGCGATATCAGGATTTATGCGTTGAGCACATGCGGCTGGTGCAAAAAAGCCAAAACCTTTTTAAACGAGCATCATATCAAATACGCTTATGTGGATGTGGATCGTTTGAGTCCCGAAGAAACGGAGAACATTCGGAAGCAGCAGCTTAAGCATAACCCCAGCGGCTCGTTTCCCACGATCGTGGTGGGGAACGAATGCATCGTCGGCTACGATGAAGCGCGGCTGTCTGCGCTGACGCGGAGGTAATATGGACGAGCGCGTGAAAGAAAGGCTGGAGTCGCTCAAGAAGGATGCGGCGGCAGGCGGGTACACACTCAATGCTGATGAGGGGTTCTTAAGCGATCTGGCTGAGGGACTGGTGATCAACAATGAACGCTACGGGCTGGAGATTTGCCCGTGCCGCTTGATCGACGGCGCGCCTGAGGAAAACCTGGACATTGTATGCCCGTGTGTCTACCGCGACGATGACCTTGCTGACTATGGCGCGTGTTTCTGTGCGCTGTATGTAACGGACGGCGCGCCCGGCAAACAGGTGCCCGAACGGCGCCCGCCCCGCGAGAAACGGCAGGCCGCTGTAGCCGATTGCGCCACCTCGGCGCCGGCGGGTGCGGCTGTGGGAGCCCTTAAATACCCGGTCTATCGGTGCACCGTGTGCGGTTATCTGTGTGCCAACACCCATCCGCCGCGCGTGTGTCCCGTCTGCAAGGCAAAGGCGGAGCGTTTCGAACGATTTATATAGTGCCAAAATAAATATTCTGCAAAAGGCCTGGCATCGTCCGGCCTTTTTGAACTCTGATAGACAATAAGATGTGAACCGGTATTTAATGGTTGAGTCCGGCTGCCGCCGGGCGGGAACAATTGCTGAATCCACAGCGTCTTACCAGGCAAAGGGAGGTTGAATAACATGAAAAAAATGCTTTTTGCGCTTTGCCTGATGGCGCTGATGATTTTGACAGCTTGCGGCGGCGGGACAGTGAATAAGAATGATCTTGAGCCCTCGCCATACAACGCGGGTGATTTTTCCGGCGGCGTGACGATGAGCGCGTCTGACAGTACGTTCAGCCCGGATACCGAGATGGTCGGCCTTCGCATTATCAACACCACCGATAAGGAGTTTTACTTTGGGGCCGACTACACGCTTGAAACACAGATTGACGGTGAATGGTATGTGGTGCCGCCCAAGGAGGAGATGTCCTTTATCATGATTGCATACATTTTGGAACCCAAAGGCACGGCTGAAGCCGAAGCCGCGCTGAGAGGCCCTTACGGAAAGTTGTCCGATGGTCAATACCGGGTGGTTAAGGGGTTTTCGTCTGATGAAGGCAGCACGGCCGCCGCTGCCCTGTTTGAGATTTCAAAGGGGTAAGACTGCACGGCCGGCATACCGGGTATGACTACGGCTCTAAAATCTGTGCCGGCGCTGTGTTCTCGTCGCTGACGGTCAGGTATTCGCCCGGCTCAAACGCGAGATGTCCGGATTCGTATGGCTTTCCGTCAACGGTCAGTACCACACGATTCGCGCCATAATAATGACCGAAAGTATTGGCTATGCTCTGGAGGATCATGGCTTCATAAGCGGCGCCGGCGTTCATCTCTTTCTGAAAGGCCTTGTTCAGATCAATGTAAACCATGCCGTCCTGATTCAGATACAGGCTGTTGATTTTCGTGCCGGGAGAAAACACGCGTCCAAGGGGCTCGGCGGGCGGCTCTTTGTATGCTTCGGCCAGCACCTTGCGCGTGATATCGTTGGTATGGAAGCTGATATCCCTGTCGATGTAATAAAGCCGGCCGTCCTCGATGTTCGGAAAATAAAACCTCACCGTTTGAACCATCGGCACGTCTTTATGAAGACGCGCAAGCTCGGATACCACCGACAAGCCCTCGGACGCATAGATGGATTTGACAAGGCCGATATCCCTGGCATAATAATCAATGGCTTTGCCGTAAGGTCCTTCGGTGGTTACTTCAATGGCGCTAAAGACGCCCAGCGGCGTCTCTACCTGTGCGCCGACGTCGGTAATCGTCCGGATGCGGGCATCACCCAGCAGCCATGCGGTGCCTGTTTGCAGCGGCGCTTTGAGCAGGATTTCCGGCTCGGCGCCGGCCGCGTCGAGCATATTCTGGCGGTATGGCGCCTCACCCAGCGACAACACGATCGCGGCTTGATCCCGGGTGATCTCAATCACGCGTCCGACGGTGGTGCCTGCCGTATTGATTCGCTGCTGGAACCGGTCGCCTTTCGCATAGTCGATATAGGTTTCGTATGAGGCGTATTCATTGCCCCGACCCTGATACACATAAAAGGTATTCTCAAAGACCGGAAAATAGTCCGCAACGCGCATGGACATGTCAGATGGGAGATTGTCCGCGCTATAGCCGGGCTCCGGTTCGTCCGGCGTGACAGCGCTGGCCGCGCAAGCGCCCAGCAGCGCGCCCAGCAGCAGGATAATCATACATATCAGCCGTAACTTCATCACACACCACCCCTGCTCTATTTATAGTATCGCGCCGTTCATGTTATGACACCGCCGGAGCGGGAACGCGAGAATAGGCCGCAGCGATCACATTTTGCGCTGTGGTCAACTCAGTGGTATAATAGCGGTAAAGACACGAAGGAGCCTGCGGTATGGCTTTCATAAAAATCAAACGAATCCCGACGGCTGAAGAAATCAGGCAGGAGCTGCCGCTGTCGGAGGAATTAAACAGGCTGAAGAAGCGGCGGGATGATGAACTGCGCGCGGTATTCGGCGGTGCGGATAACCGATTTGTT
>CAZNVX010000044.1:9846-11450 GCA_964576225.1 uncultured Christensenellaceae bacterium | reverse complement strand
TATGGCCGGGGGGCTCTGCCCCGCACCCCGCTGGAGACACCGTCTCCAGACCTCTATCTATTTTGTCTGAGAGTGCCGAAAAAATTGTGTAAACCTCCGTTGTCAGGCGCCTACTGTCCCCCTTGGCCGCACGCAAAAAAGGGGAACGGCATCCCGTCCCCCCCACGTATGCGGATTATTGTCTGCCCCTTGCGCGTGGCACGAATGTCATGGCTTAGAAGAATGGAAAGGGCGACATGCCGCCTGTGAACACAGTCATGCCCAGAAGTATTGCTATGTTTCCCTGCAGCGACTGCAGATACCATCTGCCGTTGTATCTGACCGCCTGCGGACAGAACAGCCATGTCTGCCCGTCGGCCTCAAACGTGACGATGATATTGGCCACATCGTCGGCGTCCGCGCCAAACGTGATTGCCTGTCTGGCAATGTTCTGCTGGTTCGCTTCATCATAATATACATCCAATAGCTCTTCCGGGGCCATCGTGCCGGTAATCTTCAGGTCACTGAAAATATAATCCTTCGTATCCCGCTCGAATGCTTCCACGAAATCCGCGACGGCCTCCGGGTCTTTGAGCATGGTGGGCGTATAATCGTTCAGCTGATCCGGCGTGTTAAAGCACATATACTGATTGAGAATACTGCCCGCAATCTGATTTCTGCGCGACGCTATATTCATCTGCCGGGTATATTCATTGGTGTTGGGCAGGCGTATCTCGAAAGTGGGCACATACGACATGAGCCGTTCCACGAGGGCGCCAAAGTCGTAGTTGTCCACGTAGCTTTCCACGGCAAACACAGAAATCATCGCGTCCATATCCTGGTTTTTCAGGCCGGTCAGATATGCCTTTGCGGCATCTTCCGGCGTGGCGAAGCCTGCGCCCTCTGTTTTTGCTGTGCCGCCCGGCGCCAAGATGCCCGCTGCAAAGAGTATAACGGCCAGCAGCAACGCCCCGACAGCCGTCCCGCTCAGGCCAAACAGCAGACATCTGCCTTTGGGGGCTTTGGGTGCCGCGTCGGGTTTAGCGGACGGCGGCTGTTGGGCAGGCCGGTCCGGCGTTGTTGCGGCGGCCACTGCCCTGCCGCAATGCGTGCAAAATCTCGTTCCCTGTTCTAGTTTTCCTCCGCAATCGCTGCAATACATTGTTGATCCTCCTTGAAATCGTTTTCCTATTATAACACAATCCACCATTTTTCGGCAACGATGTGGCACAAAGAAAACGGACGCAACCGCATCCGTTTTGTCTATCCGTTTGGCCTTTCCTGCTGGGTTATTCGCTGACCAGCACTGCTTCCAACAGCTCCGCAGCCTGCCGCACCAGCTCGCGGCAATCGCGGCCTTGCTTGACCTGCGCGCACACCGAGCTGCCGAACCGTTCCTCAAACGCCGTCACCCACTTTTTCGCCATCTCCTTCACGCGGGCGCTGGCATACGGATGATCCTGCGCGAACATCACGCCGATTGCCGCCAGCCCGCCTGAGACGACGCCGCACGTCCTCTCCATATAAAACCCGCCGCCAAAGGGCGCGATGGCCTTGAGCGTCATCGGCCCGAGACCTAAAGCGTAGCACTCGTTCGCCGCCCGCAGCGTGGCCTCCGCGCAATT
>CAZNVX010000044.1:0-9836 GCA_964576225.1 uncultured Christensenellaceae bacterium | reverse complement strand
TACCGTATCTTCCATATTTCCGCGTCCGGCTCCGGCCAGTCTCCCAGATACTTCTCCACCGCTTCTCTCATCATATCCCGATCCCGCCCTTCTTATATGTCTGCTATTATGATACACAACCGGGCGCACATTATCAAGCACGGAGGTCAGCCGTTTTGTCCGTTTGGCGGTGTACCGTCCCGCCCGGCCATGTAGGCGCCCATCGCCTGTGCGTACCGGTCGGTATGCGCCTGCCAGTTGGCCGCAGCCTGACGGGCCGCCAGTTCCGCCGCGTAGCGCGTCTGCGCGTGCCACACGGCCTGCGCAGCGGGGTTGGCACACACGCGTGCCCAGCGGGTCTCCTCGCTCTCCCCGCCCCGGCGTGCCAGCAGCTGCGCCGCCGTCCGCGCCGTCTCGCCGATGCCCATATCCGCCAGCGCCTCGGGCGTCACGCCCTGCTCGCAAACCAGGCAGAGCAGCGCGGCAGACTTCTCATCATCTCCCCGCACCATCTGCGCGATGAAAGCCGCATACGCATAGTACGCGCCGGGCAGCAGCCGCTTCGCGGTTTTCTTGGCACGCATCAGCGTCAGCTCGGCTTCAGGCCGCGGAATAACCAGCCTGTTTTTGCCCGCGAACACCACCACCGCGATGGCGGCGGCAAACAACGCGGCGTACACCGCCATATACGGATCGCCCCAAAAGCCGTGGTCGGGCAGCGGCGCGTTCGGGTCCCCGATGGTCACCACCGAATAATCCATTTTCAGGCCGCCCGCGTTGGCGGAGGTAAGCAGGCCGGTCAGAAAGTTCCATGCCGTATGCAGGCCGCACGCCGCCCACAGGCTGCCCGTGCGCACCGTGACCACCGCAAGCAGCGCGCCCACAAGAAACAGCACGATCACGTCCATCAGCGACGTGATGGTCACGATATGCAGTATGGAGAAAAACGCCGATGTCATCACAACCGCCCAGAATACGCCGATTTTGCGTGCGGTGGAGGTGAGCAGGAAGCCGCGGAAGAACACCTCCTCCGACGCGCCCTGTATCACGAACGCAATCAGAAACAGCGCCACGACGGGATTAACGCCGTTGTACGTGACATCATCCAGGAACAAAGCCGGCCCCATCGTCAGCGCGATCAGCGCCGCGCCGATGCCAAAACCGGCCAGATACCGGCGGGCGATGCGCCCGCGCCGGATGCCGATGGTGGAAAGCGGCCGCTTCTCAATGCGTTTGATATAAAATATGGTTGTGCCGATCAGCGCGCCGGATAAAAAAAGAGATACCAGCAGCGTGCCCTGATCGGCCATATACGCACCCACTGTGTCCATCAGGTTGTCCATCGATACCGCATGCTGCGAGAAGAATATACCCGCGTGAACCAGCGCGGGAACAAGGCTGATGCCAAGGTATGTCAGATAGACCACCATCGACACCAGCAGCGCGATGCCCGAGCGCGGCGCATAACCCCCTTCGGGTATCTCCAAAAGCATGGCTGGCTTTCTCAATGTCCATTTTGTCATGGGTGAGCTCCTCAAGATGTGATACAATATATTAGCACAGAATAGGTCATTTGAGAATATTTTTTCCACACTTGCTGTATGGCATTCTTTTTCACTGTTCACATGGCATCATATCCCCGCAGCGTGGCCGTGGTGAGATTATAATGTGTCAATAAACTTTCATTTGAATAGTCTATAATAACAAAGGCATTGGCCAAAGGAAAGGAATGAGAGGTTTTGTATCGCGATAACCGAATGTATCCATATGACAACTGGACAAACGCACCAATGAATCAACCCGGTTACCCAAACCAGCAGGCGCAGCTGGGAGATTACGGACCGGAGCCGCTTATTGTCAATATTGAAGCAGTCACCAAGCAGAACAATACTTACCGTACCGCTTTGTGGACGGGAAGCCATCTGCAGGTGACGCTGATGAGCATCAACCCGGGCGAGGATATCGGCCTGGAGGTTCACCCCCATCTGGATCAGTTTATCCGCATTGAACAGGGTCAGGGGCTGGTGAGGATGGGCGAGAGACGGGACTGGCTCAATATCCAGCAGAACGTTGAGGACGATTTTGCTGTTATCATACCCGCGGGTTACTGGCACAACCTGATCAACACCGGCCATCAGGCGCTCAAGCTGTATTCCATCTATGCGCCGCCGGAGCACCCACCGGGCACTGTTCACCGCACACGGGCCGAAGCCGAAGCGGCGGAGGCGCACAACCACGGCTATTAAGACAAACCAAACAGCGGCGGTTTCCGCCGCGCGCGATTGTGGGACAAGGGTGTGGGAATGGGCGGGTTAAATCGTGATTATTTGGATAATGTTCAGGTTGAGCCTACTATAAACTACTGCCCATTGTGCTCATACTGTACAGTTTAGCAACCGAGGCATATCGACCATTATATGGATTGACTTAGAATAATGTGTAGAAGAACCAATAACCCATAATAAACATTAGAGGTAACTTATAAATGATTACATATTCTTAAATCCCATTTTGCTGTCTCTCTTCACATTCATGATACGCCTGAATCAGGACATCAACAGCTCTCTCTGCATAAAACTCAGTCTTGAGACCAGACTTTTTTTTCGGGTCGAGGTATCGAACTTGGCATAATACTTTGTCCTCTTTAATTTTCCTCATTGCATGATTGAAGATATTGCCGAACTTAATATTTGGTTCTTTTTCTTTTGCTCTCATTCGCAGATCTGCATATCTTAACGGAGGAATATCTGGCTCAATGCGGAACACTGGCGCATTTGGATCGTCGGTAATGCGAATCTCTCTTCTCAATTCAACGGAATTTACGGAATTACTTAGTGAGGCAATTATATCTGCATTCTTAACGTCTCTAACTTTATCTGTAACGAGATTAAATCCGACAACAATGCTTTCTTGCACACCATCATTATCCAATTCACGAATAAGCTGAATTACATTATTGACAAAATCATTATGTACGTTACTATAGTCTTGCTTCAAATAATCTACAGGATCAAAAGGCAGTCTCAGACCAATCGGAAGAATAATCAAATTGTCATCTTTGGTAATATCTTTTTTAAAATATTTTTTTACAAATACATCGTAATTCAATACAGCTTTGCTAATCAGCATGAATATAATGGGATCAAGTTCGTTTTCTATAAAATGAACGTTTGAACAACGATATTCATTTAATAGAGCAAGATTATCATATATTGCCGCAAATTTCTTGTTCTTCTCGGCAGTATTTATATGGTCTTTGGCCAAGATAAGCGCCTTTGAAAAAGAAATAGTGTGTTTCCCATCTTTTTCGTATATTTTTTTCTTACCAATATATTTGTACACATACGCTTTGAGGGCGAGCTCCCATGAATTTATGATTAAAATAGAAGAAGATGGATACCTATAATCAATATGTGGTTTATTATGAATCTCAATACCAGCAAATAATGCGGCTTGAGATGAATCAAGCAGTAATTTTGTTACAGATTTCCCACGCGACATGTGTGCACCTCCAAGCTTCCTTTGGTTTATGAGCTTCCCATTATTGCTATAATCGCAAATCAATATATAATATAATCAAGATTTTATAACGCTTAGATTTAATATCATTAAGTGATTCATCATCTTTCTTTTCGATGAAATCTTGTGGCTTAACAGCTAACTCAATAACCTTTATGGATGTATTGTGACGGTGTTGATCCCTCACCAATTCAGAGCATGAAGCAATTTGAAATCCATTTATCGAACTTGCTTTTGATTCTTCGCGGCAAAGTTCTAATGATGTGCCTAAATATAAGCTAGGATAACCAGCTATGCTGTATCTCCATGTTACGATCTTTGACCTTAAATTGTATGGGGTATGAAATATATCAGAACGTGAATATTGAATGTTTTGCTGAACATTTCGTACTCTGAATAGCTTTAATGGGTCACCCTTATATTTGAAATAATCACCCCACCCAGTTTTCTGATAGGTCTTTAATGGGTGTTCCATCAAGATATTCATAACCCTACTGAATTCATCAAATGCTCTTGAGGGATAACCATTAAAGTAACTCTCAATAGAACAGATAATTCCATTTCATATATTGTCAATTTCATAATAATGTTCATCACACTCCATATCACCGATTGCATTTTTAACATGCCTTTCGATATCTATCAAACAGTTGCTCTACTGATAATTGAAAGTCTCTACCTACCGCCCCATCTTATGGGCAAATGAAAATATCTTGTTCAAAGACACGCTTGAAATCACTGGATGAAATGTCTAAATACATTTGCAAACCCTTCTGCCTGTTACAAATTTTCAGAATCGAATAGAATCACTTTCTAGCAATACAATCCTGAGCATTATAGAAATACACTTCAGTTCATATATTCTATATTTCGACACTCTCCCACAAAATACCTGCCATATTCGCCCTGTCTATGCAAAAAATGATGCCCGCGCGTTTGCGTCCACTACCCCCCCCCGGCTATTCGCGCCGTCCGTAAACAGCCTGCCCGGGGCATTGGGCTGTTTTTTGTTGCGATATGCGCACAGCCATTGCCGTTCCCATCAAAATGCCGTATAGTATAGGCAGCAAATCTTTTGGAGGTGTATTCATGAAGGTTTTGGCGATTAACGGCAGCCCGAACAAAGAGGGCAACACATACTTAAGCCTGCGGGCCGCGGCCGATGTGCTGGAGTCGGCGGGTATCAAGTGCAAGATCCTCCATGTGGGGCATAAAAAAATACACGGCTGCATCGCGTGCGGCAAATGCGCGAAAAACAAGAACGAGCGGTGCGCCATCGACGACGACGTGAACGATGCGATACAGCAGATGAAGGACGCGGACGGCATCATTCTCGGCTCTCCGGTGTATTACGCGGGCATCGCCGGCACAATGAAGGCTTTCTGTGACCGGGCTTTCTATGTGGGCGGTGCAAACGGCGGTCTCTACCGTCATAAGCCCGGCGGGGCGCTGGTGGCGCTGCGGCGCGGGGGCGGCGTGGCGGCTTTCGACCAGCTCAACCATTATTTCACGATATCCGAAATGCCCGTGGCTTCCTCCAGCTACTGGAACGCGATTCACGGCGCGAAGCCGGGCGAAGCGCTTGAAGACGCCGAAGGCCTCCAGACCGCGCGCACCATGGGCGCCACCATGGCCTGGTTGTTAAAGCTGATGGAATACGGCAAGGACGCTGTGCCGGCGCCTGAGAAAATCAAAAAGGTCAGGACAAATTTCATCAGATAGCGGCAACGCATGTGCGCCGGTGTTTGCGAGAGTAACGCGGCCTATAGAAAAACGCTTGCAGGTGTTCCTGCAGGCGTTTTTTGATGCGTTAATGGCCGGGCGCGCCGTCTGTTGGCGCATGAGGCGGCTGCTTCACCGGCAATATCAGCGTGATTTCCTCTGTATCAGCAGCCGGACCAGCAGCACAAGACATATCACCACAGCCGCCGCCGCTGCTGCCAGCAGCATCACCGCAAACCAATGGCCGTCGTTCATCACAGTCGCTGTCTCTTGCATGGTATATCTTTTTCCCTCCTTTGCGGCTGGCCTCGCAGACGCCACTCAAAAAGACCTGTTGGGTCACGTGTTCAAGGGCAACCCAGACACGCGTGGTATATTATAACATACTGTACAAAAAAATCTATGGTGTATTTTATAATTTATTATCATTTTTTTCTGATAAGCTTTCTCCCATCAGACAAACATATAGTTTTTCATCCGATTTTTGGATGAGATGCCCTTGACATATATCACATCATGATGTACGATTTATATATCACGCCATGATATATTTCATCGCGATATAAAGGTGGGTGCGGATGACTATTGAAAAAGCGCGGCAGCGTTACATCCCGATGAGCGAAACAATGCTTTATATACTGCTCTCTCTAAGGCACGAGCGTCATGGCTACGGCATCATGCAGCACGTCAAGGGGCTGACGAACGGGCGCGTCGTGCTGGGGGCGGGCACCATATATCAAAGCATTGGCAAGCTGGAATCGGACAGCCTCATCCGCGCAAGCCGTGTGGAAGACCGCAAGAAGTATTACGCGATAACGCCGCTGGGCGCTCAGATATTGATGGAGGAAGCGGCCAGAATCAATGAGATTCACCGTCATCTGGAGGTGTTGAAATGAATCAGGAGAAAAGGTATTGGATGACGCCGTTCCGTTATGTGGTGCCGGCGGATTATGAAAGCTGGTTTGAGGAGAAAGCGGCGGCGGGCTGGCACCCGGTGAAGGTAGGCCAGTGGAGCAGCATCGCAATGCGCTTTGCCAAAAGCACGCCGAAAAAGTACCGTTATGTGGTGGATATGCAGGCCGCGCCAAAAAAGGATTACCGGCGTATCTATGAAGAATTCGGCTGGGAGTTCGTCGGGCAGATGGCGAGCGCCCGAGTCTGGCGGCGTGAATATGACGGCGAGCGGCCCGAATCTTTCTCCGACCTGCAAAGCCGCCGCGGTCGCAACAAACGCTTTTTCCGGGCGGTATCGGTGTCTTGTTTCCTGTTCGCCGCAGGTGCGTTGGCCGCCGCAGGCGCAGTTCTGTTTGCGCCGCTGGATGCCGAACGTCAATGGGAGCTCTGGCTCATGACGGCCTTCTGTGCCGCAGCGGCCGCGGCGCTGGCGGCCGTGATGGCGCGCATACGCAAAAACATTGACCGGTAGTATGCGGCGAGCGCACGGTTGCATAAAAGACTTGGCTGTATGCGCCCTACTCATACTCCAATTAATCTGAAGGGTGTACGCTGTTTTTTACGCGCCATTCCTGATGGTGATCACAACCTTCCCCTGCGC
This sequence comes from uncultured Christensenellaceae bacterium, assembly GCA_964576225.1. Lineage (GTDB taxonomy): Bacteria > Bacillota > Clostridia > Christensenellales > SZUA-584 > SZUA-584. The sequence continues at coordinate 3,061 of CAZNVX010000044.1, read as the reverse complement.
GTGGCCCTGGCTGATATAGCTTATGGCCTCGGCGGCTTTTTCCATAGTATAACGCCTGTCAATCACAGGCTTTATGATGCCTTCCTCAACCAGCTTGAGAACATAAGTCAGATCTGCCGCATTGGGTTTGGCGGCCAAGAAGCGCATTTTTTTATCGCCGAACGACATAAGCCGCCCGAACAGGATGAACCCGAACACTTGTGATAACGCACCCCCCACCATCACACAAATACCGTTTTGAGTCAGCAGACGCTTGTATGCGGACATCGGGTACTTCCCGTTCACGGCAAGTATCAAATTATACCGCTCGCTGGTGCTGGTAAAATCGGTTTTCGTATAGTCAACCACCCGGTCTGCCCCCAGCGATTTGACCACGCGGGCATTATGCTCCCCGCATACGGCTGTCACTTCTGCGCCAAAATGCCGCGCAAGCTGAACAGCAAAGGTGCCCACTCCGCCGCCCGCACCGCAGATCAACACCTTGTGCCCCGGCTTAACCTCGCCTTTGTCGCGCAGCGCCTGCAGCACCGTCACTGATGCCAGCGGTAACGCAGCCGCGGTTTCAAAGGAGACACCCGGCGGTTTTTTGGCCACAATGGCCTCAGGAACAGCGGTGTATTCGGCCAGCCCCCCATAACCGCAGTCGGCAGTCTCTGCACACACCTCATCCTCCACGGAAAATCTTTTTACGTCTTTTCCCGCAGCTTCCACACGTCCGGCAATATCCGACCCGAAAATCCTTGACTTTGGCATGGTTCCAAGCTTCATCAAGCGGTAATCGGCGGCGTTCAGCGACGTCGCGGCTATTCTGACCAGCACCTCATTATCCTTCGGTACAGGCTTGTGCGTTTCGCGAAGCACAAACACATCGGGCTGGCTCTTTCTGTCATATATAACGGCTTTCACGGCACAAACTCCCTTCACATACACGTCTATGTAAATATGACGATTGAGGGCGAGCATTTATTGCATCGCTGCCTGTTTTTTGTGAGGAGTTTTTGAGGGGGGAGATATTTTCTCGGTACCGGTGAGAAAGAAACCTTCCTATTCACCCACCCGCTGGCGCGTCCCACGTCCCCATGCTCTCATAGCGTTCAACCAGCTTGTGAGCCTCCTCAATGATCTGTGTGTGAAAGCCGAGGCGGTCCAGCAGCAATATGGCGTTGCGCGTTTGCGACGGGCCCGGCTTGATCAGGTAATCGAACCGAAGGCCATCGCCGGACATCGTCTCACGGAAATGATAGTTATCGTAAAGGCCGGCCAGCAGATATGTCAGCTCGATATCATGCGTGGCCACGGCGAACAGCCCGTCCTGCCCGTGCAAATACCGCAGAACTGCGGTCGACGCGGCGATACGCTCTACCGTGTTGGTGCCCTTCAAAATCTCGTCAATAAAGCACAGGCAGTTAATGTCCTGCAGCTTTGATATGATACGCCGGAGAGACTTGATTTCAGTCAGGAAGTAGCTTTCATGAGCTGTAATATCATCCCGCACCGCCATCGACGTCATCACCAGCGCCCGCCGTGTGCGAAACGCCGCCGCCGTAGCGGTGTGCACCGTCTGCGCGAGTATGCCGTTAATGGCCACAGCCTTGATGAATGTGGATTTTCCGGACGCGTTGGAACCCGAGACCAGACTGGCCGGGCGCAGCACTGCTGTGTTGGGCACCGGATTATCCAGCAGCGGATGGCAGATACTCGCCGTCTCCACGCAGTTCTCATGAATGAACTCGGGGCGGGTCCAAAGCGGCACGCTTTTCCGGTACGACAGCACCGCGATGCATGCGTCCAGCTCGCCCACCGCACGGTACAGCAGCCGGAACTCCGCCTGATGCTTTTCCAGCGCGCTGACGATCCGGTTGTAGCTTCGGATATTGCTCAGCGTCAATATACGGAAGTATTCGATCAACGCGTCCATGTCCGACATGCGCTCCGCCATCAGGCCGGAGAGCCGCCCGCCCAGCCCCTTGAATCGCGCGTAGCTGGCAGCGATATCCTGCCCCAGCGGTTGGGCGTCCTTAAGCGGTGTTTTTCCTGTCTGCCGGGCGCACCACAGCATTGCCGAGAAGCAGCGCAGCGACGCCATTTCCGTCTCCAAGCGCCGTTTGAACAGATAATAGATCACGCCGTTAGTCAGCACCGCGGCGATCGTCAGAATACCGCCCAGCGTGGCATTCAGGAACATCAGCCCCAGGCTGATGAACGGCAGCAGTGCCAGAAAGCGGTAAATGCAGGTGTGTCTAATCCTCTTTGATGTCACATCGTAACAGTACATGTAAAGCGCATTGCCAGGCTGCCTGCCCATCTTCGCCAGTATAATCTGAAGATTCAGCCGCACCGCAGGATGCGCGTCCAGCCATGCCATCAGCGCCTCACGCCTGTCCAGCGTGTCGCCGCCCAGCACGGGCTCATGGAGCAGCGCGTAAAGGTATTCCTCCCCCACGGATGTGTGGCAGGCATTGAGCTTATCAAAAACCTTGTCCATATCAAGGTCGCTCCAGGTGGTTTCGTCCACGTGGTGCGGCACCTCATATCTTCGAAGCCCCCAATAGCCCGACACGTCGGGGCGCACATCCGGCGGCCTCACAGGCATGCCGAAGCGCGCGGCGACCTGCCGTCGCAGCTTTCTGTCACCGGCAACAATGGCTGTGACGATCACGGCTGCCGCGACTGCGCACATGAGTATAATCCATGCAGTCGGATCCATGAGTCATCCTTTCGCGACAATAATGCGGCGACTGCCGCGTTATGCGTTGTGTTTGATGAATGTGCCCGCGTCCAGCTCGCGGAACGCCAGCTGCAGCTCCTGCTGTGTGTTCATCACAATAGGCCCGCCCCACGCGATGGGCTCATGCAGCGGTTTGCCGCACAGCAGCAGAAAGCGGATGCCCTGCGCACCGGCCTTAACCTGGAATCCGTCTCCCGCGCCAAACAGCACGGCATGCTTCAAAGCCACCCGTTCACCAGGCTCAGCACCAAACCGACCCTCCCCCGCAACAATATACACAAAGAGCGTGCTGTCTGCATCCGTGTCCGTCTGCCACGCCGTGTCGGGCGCCAG
>CAZNVX010000043.1:11215-11455 GCA_964576225.1 uncultured Christensenellaceae bacterium | reverse complement strand
CTCGCATTTCTGGTCATGGGTGCTGTCAATCAACAACAAGTCCGATTTAACAGAAGCGTCCTGGCTGTTTATCCAGTATTTTACCAGTAAAGACTATCTGCTTTGGGCGGGTGTCAATGCCAAGCAGGTGGATCCCGTCAGGCAGTCTGTTGTAAACAGCCCCGAGTATAAAGAGATGTTATCGCAGGCGACAGGTTATGAGGAGGCGTTTAATAAAACCATCAGCAGCGCATCCATACT
>CAZNVX010000043.1:0-11205 GCA_964576225.1 uncultured Christensenellaceae bacterium | reverse complement strand
TTTACGCCTCAGCCGCATTACACCGAAGTGCTTGTTGAATGGGCGCGAACGCTTCAGGATCTTGTTGCAGACAAGTATCCTTCCACGCAGGCCGGAATGAATGCTTTGAAGATGAAGCTCGATGCTATTGTGGCTGATGTGGAGGTTGAATAATCCGTCATTATAACAGCGCCCCGCTCCTGATGGAATGGAAACAATCCGGAGCTTGAAAAACCGGAGGGGTTAATCATACCATTTTCCCGGCAATGCCCGGTATACCCATTAACGAAAGCGCCATTGATGCCGATGAAAAACGTTTATCAGGTGCTGTCCCGCTGGATCAGTTCCCCGTCAAAAAATACGCGCTCTTCGGTGGTATTGCCTGCGATCTTGCTGAAGAGAATACGCGCTGCCGTTGTGCCTATTTTGCTGATGGGCTGCGCAATGGTGGTCAGCATCGGGTCTACGACCTCGCAGAATTCGTTGTTGTCAAACCCGATAATACGGATATCGCGTGGCACATGAAGACCCTGCTGCTTCAGATACTTTATGGCGCCCATCGCAATCGGATCGGCCGCGGTCATAATGGCATCCAATTCGGCGCCGGAAGACAACAGATGCTTGGCGCCGTTGAAGCCCATGTCACGCGCGGACATGACGCGTTCGGAGGGCGGGAAATAAACCAGCTCAGGTTTGCTGGCCAGCCCGCAGTCCTCAAGCCCTTTTAAGTAACCTTCATAGCGATGATACGTGACATGAACATCCTTTGGGAAGTTAATGTATGCGATATGACGGCAGCCTTTGTGGTATAGAAAACGAGCGGCGCTGCGGGAGCTGCTGTATCCCTCGGTGGCGACCAGAGAAATATCGTCATACATGCGGAAGGAATGATCGGCAAACACAATGGGAAGCTTGCGTGACAATGACAGGAAATAGTTCTGCGCAATCCTGTCCATTTTGTAGGTGCAATATATTAAACCGTCAATGCGGCGCTGCAGCAGCTTTTCCGCGTACTCTATTTCGGCATCGGTGCTGTTTTGCGTATCGCATAATATAACCATGTATTCGCGATCATAAGCGACCTGTTCGATGGCTTTAAACATTTCGGTATAGAAGAAGTTGGATGCATCCGGTATCATCAGCGCAATCGTCATCGATTTTTGCGTGCGTATATTTTTCGCAAAACAGCTGGGTTGATAATTTAGCTTTTTAATCGCATCCTGCACGGCTTTGCGCGCCTCGTCACTCGACGAGCCGTTGTTCATCACCCTGGAAACTGTTGACTTTGATACTCCTGCAAGCTTTGCTACGTCCCAGATTGTTGCCATCTAACCCCTCCAGAAACCGGACAGAGAACATCCCAAAATAACAATACAATATATTCGTTATGAATATGAATAACTCCTCTTTTTATCATCAATTTGGGATGCGCGGCGACGGTGGTTTTGATATTTCAACCGGCGCCGCGCAATAACCATGATAATCAGTATTGCTCAAGTTTACCCGCCAGCTGCTGATTTAAATCGAATATTTTCTCGAGTGTCTCCACATCGTCTGAACCGTCAATGCTGGGGGACACTTTGTAAGCGTTCTTGAGGCGCTCGTTCCAGCGGACACAGGTGTCGGTGGCACCCCACTTGCGGTAAACCTCATTGATGTCTTCGCATTCATAAAAGAGGATTGAAAAATTCTTGTATCGGTAGATCACCAACTCGTCGGCACCGGCGGCCTTTAATCCTTCCAGCGTTTCTTTCCACGGATCCTTATGAATGGCCACATAGTCTTCCATCTGATCCTCATTGATTTCGATCACGAAGCAATAACGTTTTTTCATGACAGCACTCCCTTTCTGCCCGGCTTCAGGCGCGGATCGACAAGTATCTCAATGCCTTCGCCGCGGCGCAGTATCTCAATGCCTTTTGCCGTTTTTTCAAGCGGCAACGTATGGGTAATTTTAATCATATAGTATCATAGTATGAGAATATGTCAATGAGAAATGAAATCGTTCCCTTGAAATCGTTACCTTATTTTATGGTTTAAGTAAACATAATAAATTCGTTAAAATAAACAAAATATCAAAAAAATAAAAGGTATATGCGTAAAGATGTAGAATATATAACACATACCAATGGAAACGTTCCCTCTATAGCGTTATTGAAAACAAGGAGAAGAGAAATGAGCAGCAATATTAAGTACAGTGCCATAATCGGGTCCCTTGGGCAAACATGTGACCGGTTCATGAAGTGCGGGTATAAGGATCCGAATGTCGACAAGGTGGAGTTCCCCGATGTGATCAAGAATCTTGAGAAGATGCAGGTACTCAAGGGCGCCGATCTTTATCAGGCGCCGACCGGCCCGCTATCTGATCCGGATACGGTAAACGAGATTTTAACGGCGTCAGGACTCGAGGCGTCGTCGGTGCTGCCGATGGTTTTCGGCGACCGGACATGGCAAAAGGGATCCATCAGCGCGGCGGATAAGGGCGTACGCGATGCGGCGCTGCGTCTGATCAAGCAGAATATTGATTTTAATGCGAAACTTGTCGGCAGCCCCAGCGTGAACTTATGGCTTGGGCAGGACGGTTTCGATTATCCTTTTCAAACAGATTACACAAAACAATGGAATGATTTAATCTTTGCCGTTCGGGAGCTGGCCGATTATAATCCAAACATAAATCTCACACTTGAAGGAAAAATCAGGGAGCCGCGCAACCGCTGTCTTATTGACACCACCATGACAGCGCTGTTGGTTTGCACGGAAGTGGACAGGAAAAATGTCGGCGTGGCCATCGATACGGGGCATGTGTTCTACGCACAACAGAGCGTGGCTCAGAACATCGAGGTGGCGGCGCGATACGGCAAGCTGTTTATGATGCACGCCAATGACAATTACAATCTGTGGGATGACGACATGATCGTGGGATCGCTGCGGCTGACCGAATACATCGAGATGTTCTATTCGCTTCGCAAGGCTGGATACGAAGGTTTCATATCGGTGGACATATTCCCGTACCGAGAGGATCAGTATGAAGCAACGCGGCAGAGTGTTCTCAACATGAAAAAGTATGATGAGATTATCGACAGGATAGGATTTGACAAGCTCGGGGATGTGATCAGCAACGGTGATCCGTGTGACATGGTGCGCGTGATCCGCGAAGCTGTCTTTAAATAGTACGAATATATGAGCGCTTAAATTGCATTCATAATCCTTCTTTCATTGTGCATGATTTGGATACTATTACTATTGGCATCCAAATCATGCACAGGTCTATTGGCACCAGTAGCCTAAAACAAGACTCATACTAAGGACACATTTGGAGGTATGAAAATGGCAGTATTGATGCATGCGGAGAATATCACCAAAACCTTCCCTGGTATAAAAGCCCTTGACTCTGTGAGTATAAAAATACATAGTGGTGAGGTTCTCGGTCTGCTTGGTGAAAATGGTGCCGGTAAGTCGACTTTGCTCAACGTGGTTAGCGGCGTTTTTAAGCCGGATCATGGGCGCATCTTTCTGGGAGATGAAGAAGTTTGTATTGATGGACCCAAGCATGCACAACGGCTTGGAATAGCAATCGTCCATCAAGAATTAAAGCTGATGCCAAACATGACGGTGGCAGAAAATATATATATGGGCCGGCTGCCAAAAACCAAGTATGGAGCCGTATCCTATAAACAACTCTACACGGACACCCGAGAGATGCTTGATAAATATGGGTTTCATGTCAATCCAAAAGAAGAAGTAAGGTTCTTGTCCATCGCAGCGCAGCAGATGGTTGAAATCGCAAAAGCGCTGTCATTTGATGCCAAAGTCATACTAATGGATGAGCCGAGCTCTTCGCTGACGACAGAAGAGGTTAAGCAACTGTTCAGAACTATAAATATGCTCAAAGAGAACGGAGTCGGCATCGTTTTTATTTCACATAAGCTTGAAGAGATATTCGAGTGCTGCGATACCGTTCAGGTTCTGCGAGACGGACAAAACATGGGAGTTCAAAAAGTCAGTGATACGTCTGAGAATAAGCTCGTTGAGCTTATGGTCGGGAGAGAAATATCTCAGCGTTTTCCTCAACGTGAGGCGCACCACGGTGAGAAGGTGCTTGAAGTAAAAAACATCTCCCGCGGGGACCGTGTGAAGGATGTAAGCTTTGACATTCACAGAGGAGAGGTGTTTGGTATTGCGGGCCTAGTTGGGGCGGGCAGGAGTGAGCTTGTGAGGCTGATAGTTGGTGCAGATAAGATGGATTCAGGGGAAATATGGATAAATGGGGAAAAAGCAAGCATTAAGCATCCAAGCATGGCCATTAAGCATGGCCTTTTTCTGGTTCCTGAGGATAGAAAACTTCAGGGGCTCGTCATTAAGCAGACGATTGAGAAAAACATTGTATTGCCAATGATAAGTAAAATAAAAAAAGCTCTCGGCTTTGTTGATGCCAGAACAGAGAAGAAGATGGCTGAAACGGAAATTGAAGAACTTCGAATTAAATGCACAGGACGCAGTCAGCTTGTGGAAAGCCTTTCCGGCGGTAATCAGCAAAAGGTGGTGCTTGGCAAATGCCTTGTAACCGAACCGGATATTATGATATTGGATGATCCTACCCGCGGCATTGATGTTGGAACAAAAGCGGAGATCTATGAGATGATCAACATGTTTACTGAGAAGGGCAAGGCGGTCATTTTGATATCATCAGAGTTGCCGGAGGTTATAAGCATGAGCGACAGGGTGGCTGTGATGTTCGAAGGGAGAATAAAAGCCATTCTTAACAGGCACGAATTGAGCCAGGAGAATGTAATAAAGTATGCCATAGGAGGAAGCAATAAATGAGCAAAAGCAAACTTAGCTTGACGGCAAACCCGATATACCGTTTTTTTTCAAAGCATGTCATTCTTTTAGCATTAATTGTTATATGTATTATGCTTGCGCTTGCGACAGATCGGTTCTTCACGGTTAACAATTTAACAAACGTGCTTTTGCAGTCGGCAACCACAGGGCTTGTGGCGGTCGGCATGACATATGTAATTATTACAGGTGGCATCGATTTGTCTGTGGGTTCTATAGTTGCTCTTTCGTCTGCATTAGGTGCTGGCCTCATGAAAGGCTTCATGAAGGTGATGCCTGTAGAGGCGGCTGTTATTATTGGAATATTGATAATGTTTTTGGTGGGAATCGTTATCGGACTGCTGCAGGGGCTGCTGATCAGTTGTCTAAGGATGCCTGCTTTTATTGTGACTTTGGCAGGCATGTCTATTGCCCGCAGCTTAACAATGGTTTATACGGGTGGAATGACCATCGCTGCACTACCGGAAGAATTTGCAGTAATCGGAACTCGTAGAATTGGTGACTGGCTGCCCGTTCCAGTTGTTATATTGGTTGTGATATTTTTAATAGCATTTTATGTGCTTCAGTACACTGCGTTTGGCAGAAGTCTGTATGCGCTGGGTGGCAATAGAGAAGCAACAAAGTTATCAGGTATTAATACCACACGGGTTGAGACTATAACTTACGCGATATCGGGGTTAACATCAGGTTTTGCCGCAATGGTGCTCACAGCGCGTCTTGCAACGGCTACCTCAACAGCAGGAGAAGGATATGAACTTGAAGCCATTGGTGCTGTTGTGATCGGAGGAGCAAGCCTGGCTGGTGGCAGAGGTACAATGCTAGGTACTTTTATTGGCGTGCTCATACTTGGTGTAATAAACAATGGTCAAAATCTGCTCAATATTGATCCATTCTTTAAAGGAAGCATACATGGTGCTGTTATATTGATCGCGGTTTTAATAGACACATTAAGAAAACGACATGAGACAACTTGATATATCGGGGTTTCAAACCCCTTTATATAGGTCCTGAAAAGGTACACCACCTAAAATTTTAAAGGAGGAGTTCTAAAGATGAAAAAACTGTTGGCCATTACAATAGTTATGTTGCTGCTGGTTGGATTGGTTGCTGCTTGTTCTCCTAAGGATCCGGTAACAACCGGTGACACAACACAAGAAGGGAAAGTCAAGATCGGCTTCAGCTTAAGCACCCTCGGGAATGCATTTTTTGTGGGCATGAGAGCAGGTATCGTTGACAAATGTGCAGAGCTCGGCGTGACACTTGTAGAAGCGAATGCAGACGGAGATATTGCGACCCAAGCAGCCCAGATTGAGGATCTGATATCTCAAGGCGTGCAAGCGCTGATAATTAACCCTGTTGATAGTGATGCGATTGTTGCGTCGGAGAAAAAAGCAGTAGAAGCGGGGATCCCGGTTATCTACTGTGACAGAGGCTCAACAGGTAATGATTACACATGCTTTATAGCAACAGACAATGTAGCGATGGGTGTGCTCGCTGCGCAATCGATAGCGGAATTCCTTACAGAAAGGTACGGTGAACCCAAGGGCAACGTGGTTGAAATTCAAGGATTGATTGGAACGTCGGCAGCCAGAGACAGAGGTGAGGGCTTCAACACAGAAATAGCGAAGTATCCGAACATCAAAATCGTCGCACAGCAGGCGGGTGACTTCAATCAGGAGACATCGCTTAACGTGATGCAGAATATCATCCAGGCCAATGATCAGATTGATGCGGTATATGGTCACAATGACGACTGTACACTCGGAGCGCTCAAAGCAATTGAAAGCGCGGGGTTGCTAAAACCAGTTGGAGCGGACGGACATATCTATATTATAGGAATAGATGGTATTTATGACGCGCTGACAGCAATCAAAGCCGGGAAAATTGATGTCACGATATCCCAAACTCCTATCACAATGGGTGCAAGCGCGGTGGAACTGGCCCTAAAGGTTATCAATGGTGAGACGGTTGAAAAGAATATCGATAACCCGTTCTATGTTATTGATGCGTCAAACGTTGATGATCCAAAACACTGGGCAAACGCTACCCACGAAGGTGGAACAAGCCAAGACCCTGTAATGGAAACCAAGATCGGCTTCAGCTTAAGCACCCTCGGGAATGCATTTTTTGTGGGCATGAGAGCAGGTATCGTTGACAAATGTGCAGAGCTCGGCGTGACACTTGTAGAAGCGAATGCAGACGGAGATATTGCGACCCAAGCAGCCCAGATTGAGGATCTGATATCTCAAGGCGTGCAAGCGCTGATAATTAACCCTGTTGATAGTGATGCGATTGTTGCGTCGGAGAAAAAAGCAGTAGAAGCGGGGATCCCGGTTATCTACTGTGACAGAGGCTCAACAGGTAATGATTACACATGCTTTATAGCAACAGACAATGTAGCGATGGGTGTGCTCGCTGCGCAATCGATAGCGGAATTCCTTACAGAAAGGTACGGTGAACCCAAGGGCAACGTGGTTGAAATTCAAGGATTGATTGGAACGTCGGCAGCCAGAGACAGAGGTGAGGGCTTCAACACAGAAATAGCGAAGTATCCGAACATCAAAATCGTCGCACAGCAGGCGGGTGACTTCAATCAGGAGACATCGCTTAACGTGATGCAGAATATCATCCAGGCCAATGATCAGATTGATGCGGTATATGGTCACAATGACGACTGTACACTCGGAGCGCTCAAAGCAATTGAAAGCGCGGGGTTGCTAAAACCAGTTGGAGCGGACGGACATATCTATATTATAGGAATAGATGGTATTTATGACGCGCTGACAGCAATCAAAGCCGGGAAAATTGATGTCACGATATCCCAAACTCCTATCACAATGGGTGCAAGCGCGGTGGAACTGGCCCTAAAGGTTATCAATGGTGAGACGGTTGAAAAGAATATCGATAACCCGTTCTATGTTATTGATGCGTCAAACGTTGATGATCCAAAACACTGGGCAAACGCTACCCACAAAGATTAATTCTCTGCACGTGTACCTTTAAGGATTTTTCATCCGGGAGAATCATTCCATAAAACATGTATGCGGGTTTGGGCAGTGACATGCCCGGACCCGCATAATGGTATGTAATACAATAAAATTAAAGGAAACAAGATATTTACATGTTATAAGCTTATATCAACAAGACAATAAGAAGTTAATAAAAAAAGGGCAAACGAGTTGCTGCATATGAAAGGGTAGCGGTTATGTTTCAAAAAAAATACTTATTGTTTGATTACGGCGCAAGCCATGGGCGATGTATCGTTGCAATGTACAGCGGCGATACATTTGTGATGGAAGAGGTGTATGAATACGACAACCGGCCCGTGTGTTATGCCGGCACATTGTATTGGGATATATTGCGCCTGGCATCAGAACTTAAGATTGGTATGCAGAAAGCTTTTGCAAAATATCCGGACATATCGTCGGTGGGTATCGACACGTGGGGCTGCGATTTTGGCTTTATCGATAAAAAGGGCAAGCTGCTTGCCAACCCCGTGAGTTACCGTGACGAGCTCCGGTACAAATACAAACCCGTGCTGGACAAGAAATTTGGTGAGTATAACCTGTTTCGGCTGGGTGGTGTGAACACCAACACCATCATGGGACTCTATCACCTGTTTGCATTGATGCAGGAAGATGCGACAGAGCTGAAATGGGCGGATAAGTTTCTGATGATACCGGATCTTCTTAATTATTATCTGACGGGTATTGCCGCAAACGAATACACTGACGCCACGATGAGCCTGATGGTGGACCAGCAGAAAAAAGCATGGCAAAGGGATATACTTGGCCCGCTGGGTATTCCTGAGCATCTGTTTTCGCCGCTTGTGATGCCGGGTACTGTGCTGGGCACTTTGCAGAAAAGCATATGCGAAGAGTTTGAGGTGCCGTCTGTACCGGTGGTGGCGGTGGCGTCGCACGATACCGCCAGCGCCATTGCGGGAACGCCTCTGTCGAGAAGCGATATGGACTGGGCGTTTATCAGCCTGGGGACATGGGCGATCTTTGGCATCGAAACGGACTCGCCGTACATCAGCGAGGAGGTGTTTCGTTCGGGGCTTGCCAATCAGGGAGGCTGTGACGGCAAAACAAACCTGGTGGATCTTTTTACCGGGCTTTGGGTGATCCAGCAATGCTATGAACGCTGGTGCAAGGACCACGGTGACAGGATTGGTTGGGATGCAGTGGTGGACGCCGCTCAGAAGGCGCGCGGCGGGATTGCCTTTATAAAGCTGGATGCGGCTGAATTCGCCCAGCCGAACCCCAATATGCCAAAGGCGATCCAGCGTTATTGCGCCGACAATGCCATGGAGGTGCCTGACGGAATGGGTGAGATTGCCCGGTGTGTGTTTGAGAGCCTTGTGCTCAAGTTTAAGGACTGCCATGAGAATGTGCGCCGGTATACCGGACGGAATATCGGACTGATCCACATGTTCGGCGGAGGCAGCCGAAACAGGCTGCTCTGTCAGTGGACGGCGGATGCGCTGGGCATACCGGTGATGGCCGGCCCGGCAGAAACCACCTCGGTGGGCAATCTGCTGATGCAAATGCTGGCCACCGGTGACATTGGATCGCTGGCTGAAGGGCGCGCCATATCCGGCCGCTCGGCGCAGCCTATAGAGTATTTGCCGCAGGACGGGAGTGTGTGGCAGGAATACTATGCGCGGTATCTGAAAGGCAAAGGTCTGACATGAGCGAGACGGCAACAACACTGTACCCGAGAATCCATCTGACCGTGGACAACTGCTTTGCCATCAAACGCTGGGTAGAGCCGGCTGATTGGATGCACAAGGTCAAGGAGATCGGCGGTATCCGGTTTATTCAGGCCAGTACCGATAATGAGATCGATCCGTCTCACAACACGCAGTCGTTCCGCGACGAATGGGTCGCCCAGGTCAAAAAATATGAGCATGAACTGGACCTGAAGGTTGCCAGTTTTTATTCGGGTTATGCGACATACCGCACCGTGGGGATTGCCAGTTTGTCCGAAAGCAAGCGCACGGCCATGCTCGACAAATACTTTAAGCCTGTTGTTGATGTGGCGGCCAGCCTGAACGCACAGGTGGGAAACACGCTGTCCGCTTACTCGGATCCGGCGCTTCAGACCCCTGAATTGTTCGGCGTGACGACGGAGCATATCGAAAACTGTCTGGCGGATATGGCTGCGTACGCGGGCAAGAAGGGTGTGCTTTTTGGCTACGAGCAGATGTACACGCCCACACAGGGCATGTGGACCATTGACGGGTGTATACAGTGCATGAAAAATATATATGCCCGCGCCCGTTATCCGATGTATCTGACGATCGACACAGCGCATCAGGCCGGGCAGCGGCTGTTCCCGCGGCCACGCCCGGAAGATGTGCAAAGAATGATCCGGACAGGAGATGCGGACGGCTTTCGGCTTCCTGATGAGATTATAAAGGCAATTGGGGAAAAACAACCTGAACAGCGAATTGAAAAATTGCTGGATCGTTTTGACTACTGGTTTGCCCAGCCCCGCGATGCCGATCTTTTTGAGTGGCTCGGTATCCTTGGCGCGTATTCGCCGGTGGTTCATCTTCAGCAGACGGACGGCACCTATTCGTCCCATAAGCCGTTTACTTCACAATACAACGCCACGGGTATAGTCAAGCCCAAGGATGTGCTTTCGGCCATCGCCAGATCGTATGAGAACCCTGATATGGAGGGTATGCCGTCAAAGGTCACTGACATCTATCTGGCGTTCGAGATTTTCTTTGGCGTCACTGAATCAACAGATCGTATACTCTCGGATATGCGCGAATCGGTGGCGTACTGGCGCGAATACATACCGCAGGACGGGCTGACGCTCGATAAGCTGATCTGATACCTATAGTTCACTCGCAAAGAGTGTGCATTTATCTCTATTGCCGCAGTGACTGCCTCTCTTGCAGATGTTGCGGTTTTTTTGATTACCGGATACACCGATAATTCAGGAGCTGCCGATACGGCTCTTTGCGGTGCTATTATTTAATTTGCCATTGACACCTGAGGCGATCACCGCTATAATTAAAACGAATTACGATAACGATATTCGATAAGGATGTGATTGGTCCAATGACCGGATACGTGAACAAACGGCTGTTTCAGGGCTTTATCTGCCTGCATGTACTGCATCATGCCGATAAGGAGCCTTTCTATGGCAGCTGGATGATGGAGGAGCTGGCGGAACACGGCTACAAGCTGAGCCCCGGCACGCTCTATCCAATACTCCACAATCTGGAGAAGGAAGGTTTGCTCAGGCATTACGATGAGAATATAGCGGGAAAAATCCGTAAATATTATATGATTACCGAAGCGGGCAAGCGCGAGCTGGATGAGGCGAAAAGATACCTTGATGAGCTTGTCACAGAGATTGGTTAATAGG
>CAZNVX010000042.1:5504-11560 GCA_964576225.1 uncultured Christensenellaceae bacterium | reverse complement strand
GTTGAACTTCGGGAGAGGGGCAGGCCGTGATGCACACATCCAGACCGTCAAACGTGTTTGCAGCGATGAAACCTTTCAAGTCATCACCATGGTATGTGATGATGCGCGGTTCCATTTCCCTGGTCGCACGCAGCCGTTCTTCCGACAGGTCGTTCATAAACACCTTGCCCGCTCCGGCCATCAGCGCCAGTTTCGCGTGCATGATGCCAATGGGGCCAGCGCCCACCACCAGCACGGTATCCCCCGGCCGGATGCTGCACATCTGCGAGCCGTTGTATGCGCACGACAGAGCTTCGTTGATCGCTGCTTCGTCGAACGACACACTGTCCGGAAGCAGCTGCAGGTTGCCCTGACGCAGCGCTTTTTCGGGTACCTTCACATATTCGGCGAACGCACCGTCCATGTTGATGCCAAACGCCGTGAAATCGGCGCACAGGTGAAAGTCACCGCGCACACAGCGCGCGCAGATACCGCAGCCGATGTTGGGCGCCAGGCTCACGCGGTCGCCTTCCTCAAAGCCTTCCACGCATTTGCCTTTTTTATCTATCACACCGCTGAACTCGTGGCACAGTGTGCGCGGATGCTCCGCGTCGATGCCGGCGTATCCGTTTTTGTACATGCGGATGTCGGTGCCGCACACCGACGCGCTCTTGACCTTGAGCAGCGCTTCGTTATCGTTTATCGCGGGCACGTCTGTTTCGACCAGCCTCAAATCCAAAGGCCCGAACAATCTGGCCGCCATCATCTTGCTCATTTTATAATCTCCTTCTATATTGTTTCTAAAGACCATGGAGGCGCTGCCTCCATGCCACCGCTCAAGGGATACATCCCTTGAGAATCCCACACGCAATGCCTATCGGTATTTCTATTATTCTTATATGAGTTATCCGGAAAATGCGAAGCGTTTTCCAGCGGGTCTTTTGCTTGTTTTCTTTAAGAAAAGTAGCGGGTACGACGAGGGCAGCGCCCTCGTGACCTAAAGCCCTAGCTCCACAATGCGTTTTTCGAGTATCGACGTATTGCCGGCGCGCACCACCTTCACGGCCATCTTGCCGTCAACGCCGGTGACCTCCGGCTCTTTGTCTTCGAGGATGCAGTTCACAAAGCTCTGATCCTCGGCAACGTATGCGTCCTTGTAAAGAGAACGCCAGCTGTCCACGAACGCGCCGGACACCGTTTTATCCTTTTTGATCACCTTCATATGATAGGCGTCCGTACGCCCGATGTGGATCAGGCCTTCGGTGCCCAACAGCTCCACGCGCGCGTCGTAGCCGTACTGCGAATACGCCGCACCGTCGATGCACGCCTGCATGCCGTTTGCGAACGTACCTGTCATTACCACGGTATCATAGTATTCGGGATAATCCTTGGCCGCTTCGGGATTCTTGTAGTTGCCGCCAATCGCGTATACGGATGTCAGCTCGCTGCCCGCAAACCAGCGAATGGTATCAATGTCATGGCTGTTAAGCTCGGCCAGCACACCATTGCTCTTGGCCAGGTCATACATCCACTCCATTGGCTTGCTGGGCCCGCGCGTTAAAGACTTGACCATGATCAGATCGCCGATCTCACCGCGCTCCAGCGCCGCCTTGGCCTGCCGGAAACTCTCGTCAAAACGGCGCATGAACCCGAGCTGCAGCTTGATTTTATGCTTTGCCGCCGCGGCAATCATATCGTCGCATTCGCGCTCCACCATCGCCATGGGCTTCTCACACAGCACGTGCTTACCGGCCTTTGCGCACGCCACCACAATCTCGCGGTGAAATTTGGTGGGCGATACGACGACAAAAGCGTCGATGCCGCTGTCCTCCACCGCCTGCTTGTAATCCAAAAAGTATTTGTCGATCTCCAGCTCGGCGCAGGCGGCTCTGGCCGCATCCTCAAAAGGATCGACAACGGCCACAAGATCCGCATGCTTGATGCGGCTGCGGAAATTGAGCGCGTGGATCATACCGGCACGCCCCGCGCCGATCAACCCCAGCCTGACATGTTGACTCATCCTGATTGTCCCCTTGACTCTTGATTTTGTTATCGTTTGCTTTCGTTTTCTGTTTATTGTTATTATACATTCTTGTTTTTGCGATGTCAATTGCGCCGTCGCTGCTGAAAAGCCCGAAATTCAAAAGCGATTGCTATTCTTTTTCTGCCTGATCGCTTGACGCTTTTGGGTGTGAATGTATATAATCGCTCTTGGCGGTTATATGCCAAATAATTCACAGCAAGCGGTGATAAATTGAAGCTTTCCAGCAAATGCGCCATGTGCATATTGGGCAAGGCCAACGATCTGTATGCGGCCACCGAAACGGACGAAGATAAAAAGATTCAGTTTTTGAAGACGACGATGCGCATCGTTATCGAATCGGATGAAAGCATCCCCATCCCCTACCTGACATACCTGATGATGACCCACCTGCACAGTCAAACGCATATCGACGACTATTACGAGCAGGAAAAGACCTCATACAACCAGCTGTTGCTGTCGATGGAAGAGAGTATACTGGCCAAGATATCCGCCAGCCCCGATCCTCTTTTTTGCGCGCTCAGGTATGCGATGGCAGGCAACTTCATCGACTTTGGCGCTTTTAAGACAGTGGCGCAAGCCGACGTGCAGCGTGTGCTGGCGCGTGCGGAGCACACCGCGCTTGATCCCGATACCTGCGCAGCATTCCGCCAAGACCTCAAGAAAGCAACCAGCCTGGCTTATCTGGCCGACAACGCCGGCGAAATCGTGCTGGACAAGCTGTTCGTTCAAATACTGCAGCAGCAATACCCCGGTCTGACCATCCGCTTCTTCGTACGGGGCAAGCCCACGCTCAACGACGTGACGCTCCGCGACGCGGCCGAGGTGGGGCTTGACCGGCTCGTATGCGTATACACCAACGGCAAAGCGGTGCCGGGGACCTGCCTTGAACATATGGACGATGACATGGCCGATTTGATCCGCAAAGCGGATGTTGTCATTTCCAAGGGTCAGGGCAACTTCGAATCGATGTACGGCACCGGCCTGAACATCTATTATCTGCTGCTGTGCAAGTGCGAGCACTTTGCGCACCGTTTCGGCATGCAGCAGATGGAGGGCGTGTTCATCAACGAAAAGGATGTCCACGAATTCATTGGCGAATAGCTGGCTTTAATCCATGCCGATCTGCTTGAGCTGTCCGTATATCCTCTTATACGCCTGATACTTTTCCATATAGGCTTCGTGCTTTTTCATATCCGGCTCGAACTCACGCTCAATGCCCACGAATTGCGCCGCGGCGTCCTCCAGCGACGCATAATCCCTGCACGCCACCGCGCACAGCATCCCCAGCGCTATGGTGCCCGATTCCAGCACTTTAAGCTTTTTCACCGGAAGCGCCATGATATCCGCCTTGATCTGCAGCAGCATGGCCGAGCGCGACCCGCCGCCCGCACAGGTGATGCTCTCCACGCGTGTGCCGCACTGCTGCAATAGCTCGGCGTTCAGCATCATTTCAAAGCTGATGCCCTCAAGGCAGGCTTTGTAGATCTCGCCCTTTGTGGTGGAAAGCTTGAGCCCCAGCAGAGCGCCGCTTGAATTCGGATCCATATACGGCGTGCCGCTTCCCGCGAAATGCGGCAGCAGCAGCAGATCTGTCGGCCCTGCGGGACATTCGCTCTCCATAATGGCATAGATATCCGCGCCCGACTGTGCCGCTGCGCGGTAACGCTCCTGCTCCAGCGTATTGCGGTACCATTTGAGCACCGCACCCGCCGTGTTGGAAAAACCCAGCGTCACATATTCATCCGGCAAAGCGTACGGCTCAATACAAAAGTTGTTCTGCCTCATCACATCCAGATTGTCACGGTCGCGCAGCATCACCGTCAGGCACTCCACCGTTCCAATGCCGTCCACGCTTTCGCCGCGGCGCAGCACACCCGCGCCCAGCGCGGCGCAGATTTGGTCATGCCCGCCCGCCACCAGCATCACACCGGAGGGCAGCCCCAGCTCCGCAGCCACCGACGGCAGCACGGTGCCCACCACCGATCCGGACGGCACCGGCTCAGACAGCTTGGTGCGGTCGATTTCAAAGGCATCGAGTATGCTGCAAGACCATGTCCGGGTCCGGTAATCCAGCATCATCGTGCGCGACGCCAGCGAATAATCCAGCTTGCGTTCGCCCGAGAGCCTGTAAGCAATATAATCACAGTATAGCGGAAACATACTGGCCTTATTGTACAGCTCTTTGTCGTTCTTCTTGAGCCACAGCAGCTTGTTGAGCGAATAGATGGTATTGATGGGAACACCGGCAATGCCGTAAATCTGCGCCTCGCTGAACTGACCCAGTATGTCATTTACCTCTTCTGTGCCACGGATATCGGAGAATATGATGCTGTTAGCCAAAACCCTGCCGTCGGCGTCCATCGGTACAAACGCTTCGCCGAACGACGCCGTCGCAATGGCGGCCACCGGCTCCGGAGAGGCCGCCACCGCCTGTTTGAGCACTGCCTTCACGTTGTCCCAGATCACGTCGCCGTTCAATTCTATATATCCCGGATTGGGCATGATCAAATCATACTCCGCCTGAGCGGAAGATATAACGCCGCCATCCTGCCCGATAACAGTCGCCTTGCATGTGGTTGTACCGATATCCAGTCCCAGATATGCCATTTGTCTCCTCCCAGTGCGTTTGATCCGTTGTGCTTAGAGTCCGCCGCCGCATTCGCCGCAGAACCTGGTGCCCGGCGCATTCTGGGCGCCGCAATTCGGACAGCCGGCAGCGGATGCCGTTTCCAGCTTCCCGCCGCATTCGCCGCAGAACTTTGTGCCCGGCGCGTTCTGGGCGCCGCAACCCGGACAACCGGCTGCGGATGGCACCGTCAGCTTCCCGCCGCATTCGCAGCAGAATTTGACGTCCTGTTCGTTCACAGTGCCGCAGTTTTGGCATGTGCGCGCCCGCAGCGCCAGCTCCTCTGCCTGCTGCCTGGCTTGTGCCGCCTTTTGTGCCGCCTCCATCTCCGTCTGCTTGGCGTCAATCTGAGTTTGGATCGCCTCGGCCTGTGCAAACAATGCTTCATATTCAGGGTAACGGCCCGACTGCCGGTGCGCGTCAAGTATCTCCCGTCCAATACGTGCGAACACCTCGCTTTGCTTGCCTTGCAGCTCACTGACTTCAGTCTTCAGCAGAAAAGCGTTCATCGATTCGTCCTTTTTCGCATCCTCTCCCATCAACGGCTGCATCCCTTTGATCAGCCCGCCAAGACCGCTCAAAAAATCGTTCATGAATATTCACCTTCCTTTTGTTATTAACGTGTTTATCGCTTTTGACCCGGCTCCGCCCGCCAAAGCAGCCGATTCACCGGGAGCGGTTCATGCGCATACCGAACCGAAACAGCATTGTGACCAGAACAGAGATACCCGCCAGCAGCGGGTGTGTTGCCGAGCCGCGCGTCTGCCCCAGGCTGATCAGACAAAACAGGCCGATATCAAATATTACCGCTTTGGCAGCCGCATGCAGACAATATGATAACAGATATCAGCGGCGCATACCAGAGCTCAATGGCATGGGCCGCTGTGACTTGTTGATTGGCAAAATGAATATAATGGCGGAAAGCGGGAAACCGCTGAGCAACACGAGCAGCGAAAAAGTGATGCGCAGCCGCTTTTAGACTGCCAACACCAGAGCCGCAAGCACCGAACGCAGGTCACCGCGCCCACGGCACCACCTTAATCAGCGCGCCCCTTTAAATCTGCTGTTCACCAATGCTTTCCCCAGGTTGCAAGCCCGCCGATAGCATATCGGGCAGCCTGCTTCAAACACGGCAGACGCACGTCTGATGTCACGCATCCGGCTCATCCGCGGGCGCCTCCGGCTTGTCCGGCGGCGCAGCGCTTTGCACAGACGGAGCGGAAGGCTCAGGCTCTGGTTGTTCAGGCGGATTCGTATCGCGGGGCTGCTTCGGCGCCGGGGGCGGTTCTTCCTCAGGGTCGGCACAGTCGCCCCCTGATGAACTGTTCTTGTTCTGCGCGAGCACGTGATACAGGTCATGCGCCTGATCAATGCCGATATCCACGCCGAAGATTTGCCTGACGAGAT
>CAZNVX010000042.1:0-5494 GCA_964576225.1 uncultured Christensenellaceae bacterium | reverse complement strand
TTGGCCTGCTGATCCAGCAGATAAAAATAGACGCCGTAAGCCGTGTGATACTCGCCTGGCAGTGTATACTGGCCAATGTTGTCCCAGTCATCGAATCCGGCAGCAAATAATGCCAGCGCACAGATCTGCTCGAAGGACAGATTGGTAAGAATCATATCATTGAGCGACCGGTATATCTCCGGAAGATTGCCTATCTGCCCGGAATCTGCCAGCTGCCGGAATACCACAACCATGATGCGGCGCTGCCGCTGCTGCCTGTCCAGATCGGTGCCAAAACCCTTGCGCACGCGGCAGTAATCGAGCACCTGTTCTCCGTTTAAAAGCTGCACGCCCTGGCTGATTTCCCCGCTTGTGCCGTCAAACGTGATGTCCATGTTGTATTCCACGCCGCCCATTGCGTCGATGAGCGCTTCCAGCCCATCCATATTGATACCCACATAATAGTCGACAGGAATGCCGCCGAACACGCCGCTGATGGTATCACAGGCGTTTTCAAAGCCGCTGTGGGTGAAACCGCCGCCAAAATACGCCGCCGAATTCACCTTGTACAGTTGCCCCGTCGCTTTGGTGACGTTCACATAACTGTCACGCGGGGTCGTGATCATGTCCACCTTTCCGGTATTAAAATCCACCGTGACCAGCAGCATTGTGTCCGTTCGAAAATCCTCTCTGTCGGAGTCAAGCCGCTTTTCACTGGAGTCCATGCCCAATACCAGAATATTGACGCGCCCTTTCATCAGCTCCTCATCCATCCGCGGCTCAGGTGTTTGTGATATGTCTGCCGCCTTGTCCGTCGGCTGCGGTGCCGCAATTGAAAAAGCGGCTTTCGGATTGATAGCCGTCCGGTAAACAAACAATGCGATAATCACCAAAGCGGCTGCCCCCACTGCCGATACACCAATCAGAATCATGCGTTTAAGCCGGTGCCTGTCCCGTGTGCGCTCTTGCCTGTTCTGCATACGCTGATTACCCACCAATACCCTTTATTTTTTCAAAGCACATTATACCACACATGTACGATTATTACATTAATATCATATTTTTTGCAAGCAGAAGCAACGCGTCTTTTTTGGCGTGTATACGAAGAATTAAGTCTTAAGGTATGATGCGGGTTTGTCACTCACTGCGGCCACTGGTCCTGCGGCACGTTCATAAACACCTGCTCGATGGTATAAAAACCATCGTTGATAACCGTCTCAATAATGTTGTCCCGCGTCACCGTTTTGGGCATGTATACAATATAGGGGATATTATAAGTGCCGTCAAATATCGTGTCCCGACTGCCAATATCCTCGCCCAGCGTCATTTTCACGGCGATCTCCGCCGCGCCCTCCGCCAGCTGGCTGATCGGCTTGTACACCGTCATGTGCTGCGTACCGTCCACAATGCGCTGACAAGCTGCCAGCTCCGCATCCTGGCCGGTGACAAACACGTCTCCCGCCAGCCTGTTTTCGCTCAGGGCATTCACGGCACCTTGAGCCAGTCTGTCGTTTGCCGCCAGTATCGCGTCAATGTGGAAGCCCTCGGCAATAACCGAGGCGACAAACTCATACGCCGCTTCGTCGCGCCACGCATCAATCCACGTTTCGCCGATAATGCTCACCGCGCCCTGATCCACCAGCGGCTGCAGCACATCCATAAAGCCATCGTTGATCATAAAGCAGTTGTTATCGGTGGGCGGGCCGTTAAGTATCAGATAATTGCCGGTTGAGACGGCCGCCGTTGCCGCCGTTGCCATCAGATAGCCCACCTGATAATTGTCAAAAGAAATATAAAGGTCCGCGTTGGAATTGGTGATGAGCCTGTCATAAGCGATCACCTTGACATTGTTGTTGTGCGCATACTTAATGAGCTCTCCCAATGTGTCCTTATCGTAGGCAACAATCACAAGCACATCCACGCCCCTGTCCACGATCTCGATGCCGATCTCCTGTTGCCGGGCGCTGTCTTCATAGGCATTCTGCACGATCACCTCGGCTCCCAATTCCTTCGCTTTCGCCGTAAATATATCCCGGTCACGCAGCCATCTCTCCACCGTCATCGATTCGGAGATGAATCCGATTTTTATTTTTCCGTCGTCATTTTTGAAAGTCTGTTCCGCCCGGCAGCCAGCCGACGGAATTAAAAGCAGCACCAGCAGGAATATCGCGATTAATTTCATGAAAACCTCCTTTAGATTTGCTTTTGGTAAGTCGACGGGGATACGCCTTCAAACTTTTTAAAAAGCCTGCTAAAATAGTTGGGGTCGCTATATCCCGACATGTAACATATTTCCTTGATCGAATACTCACCTCTTTCCATAAGCTTTTTGGCGTTTTCAATGCGTACGGATGTCAGTTTCTCTATGAAATTAACGCCCATTTCCTGCTTATACAACCGGCAGAAATACTGCGGACTGATGTAGAGTTCCTTGGATATCTCATCGAGCGTCAAATCCTCAGAAAAGCGCTCGCTGATGATTTTGTTGGCCTTATCCACGATAATGCCTATCGTCCTTTGCTTGGAACGGCTGATGCCGCGCGCAATTGCACCGATTTTTTCTATCATCGTCTGCTCAAACTCCTGCCGTGTGGTACAGGCAAGAAGCTGCGTCAGATAACCGGAATATCCGATTTCCTCTTACACCGTTCTCAATGGCCAGCCGGTGCGCCACCACCACGATCTCTATCAGCCGGTTGCGCACGCTTTCCTGCTCCGTCATGTTTTCACAGCGTCCGATGATGCCGGTGAGTATGCTGATGCACGCGGACGCATCACCCTTTTCGAGCGCCTTGAACAAACGGTTTTCCTCCGGGATCAGCTCAACCCCTGCGTTTGCGCTGAGCGGCGCCACATCATCGATATGCACGATATGCTGCCCCTCGGCATGGTTCAGCGCCCTGAGCGCCTCCTGATACGAGATCATAATATCTCGGTCGCCGCGTACCCGGCCGATACCGGCCTTAAATATGATGTCAAATTTATTCTCCAGCCGGCGGATGATGTCCTCGAGGTGGCCGATCGCCTGCACACGCTGCTGGTATTCGTCCGCCACGCTCTGCGCCACGTACACAACGACGCGGTCAAGCATCACAGGCCCCACTATGCATTTGCTCTTGTACTTAAGGCTGTCGCGGAAGAAATCATAAAATTTTTGGTTCTGCACGCTTTCTCCGAGCTGTACGCCTTTGCCGCTTCGTGACCGCACGTCGAAAGTGAGTATAAAAATGTATCCCGCGTCTGCCCGGATATCGAACAATTCCTTGTAATGGCCGATATCAGCCTCCTGCGAAAGCAGCAGTGAATAAATGAAGCTGTTCTCCAGCACCGAAAGCATTTTATCGAGCTTCTCACGCGTTTCCAGCTCCTGATCATACTTTCGCCGCTCGTCGTCAAGCTCCCGGGAAATCCGCTGCAGCGTTTCCGTCAGCCGGTCGCGGCTTAAGGGTTTTGTCAGGTATTCGCACGCGCCCAGCTCCACCGCCTGCTGCGCAAACTCAAAGTACTCATACACCGACGCAATCACAAACTTGATGTTTTTGTGGACTTTTTTGATCTCCTTGACAGCTTCAAGACCGTTGATGCCGGGCATACGGATATCCGTCAATATAATATCCGGCCGCTGCTGGCGCACCTTCTCGATCGCCTCCCGCCCGGACCTTGCCGACATGGTGACCTGTATGTTGGAGAATTCGTTTTCAACGATGTGCTTGACCGACTCGATCACAATCTGCTCGTCGTCACATACCATTAGGCTATACATGTTTCTCTCCTTCGTCGGTTTGTTTAAGAGGCAGCTCCTTTTCCGAGTCTGCCGTGCGTTTTCATCCGCGTTGGGCATACAAAGGCTGTTTCACCCCGGCTATTATGGCTTTGTCATTTCACCTGAGAGCGGCTTCTCGTCTGTACCGCGGGGAATCTTGAGTGTGATCCGCGTGCCCCGTCCCGGTGTGCTGTCGATTTCGATCACGTCCTCCACGCCGAAAAATAGCCGCAGGCGCTGAACGACGTTGTGGATACCAATGCCGGTCGTATGCCCTGTCTTTTCGCTCTCAAAAGAATGCCCGCTCAGTATTTTCCGTCGCGTCTCATCGCTCATGCCCTCGCCGTTATCCTCAATGACAATATCGGCCGTGCCGCCGGTTCCCTGCTCCAGCGTAATCGTGATGGTGCCGCCCTGCTCCAGGTTCCCCACGCCGTGTATCGCTGCGTTCTCCACCAGCGGCTGGATGATAAGCGGCGGCACGTCCACATCCAGCAGCTCGCAGTCGATGTTGTACGAAAAGCGGATAATATCCCCGAAACGGACACGGAAAAGATTCCCGTAAGCGCGCACCGTATCGATCTCCTCTTTGATCTTCACCTTGCGGGAGAGGCTTTTGACATTATACCGGAATATCCGGGCGATATCGTCCAGAAAAACCGATGTCTTCTCAGCTCCCTCCAGCATGGCCAGCTGCACGCCGGCGTTCAGCGTATTGAACAGGAAGTGCGGATTGATCTGCATCTGCAGCGCCTTGATCTCGGCATCCACCAGCAGCGACTGTATTTTCAGGTTCTCAATCTGCTGCTCGAGCAGCTGGGATTCGGTATCCGCCTTATCATGCAGCTCACTGATATAATTCTTTATGCTGTGCTTCATGCCGTTGAACGCATCCGCCATCACCGCGAGTTCATCCTGCGAATGCACGATGATGTCGTCGGCGTTAAAGTTACCATGCGAAATGGCTTTTGCCGAATGAGCCAGCTTCACAATCGGCCCTGTCATATTATATGTCAGATGTGATATGACAAGTATATTCAGGCCGATCACCGAGAGTATCAGCACAATGTTTGTAAAGCTCAGCTTGTTAAGATCTTCCGCCATGCCGATGTACTGCGCGGTGTTGATGCTGACTTTGCTCAGATTGAGCCTGTTGGCATAGGTGCGGATATACCCGGCAACCCGGTTGGCCTCCGCGTACCGCGCGATGTATTCATCCGCATCGCTGAAACGCTTGGCCTCCACCGCCGCGTCCGTTTCTTTCAGAAAGGAATCCACCATGTAAGCGATGTCCTTATATATCAGATCATCCTGACTGTATATGCCGGAGGATGCGGCGAACATCATCTGCGCCCGATCACGAAAGGCGTCGCGCTGACGGTAATAGTTGAGCAGGCTGTCCGAATCGTCCGTCATCAGGTACTTGGTCAGGTGCGTATCGAGCCGCACCATGTTCACCATAAACTCTTCAATCTCCACATTGGCCGAAAACATGTCGTCCATCTTTTCAATAAGATTGCGCGATGTAATCAGTATGAATATGCTGGTCAGGCTCATCAGTATTGTGGTAAACACAAACACCGCCGTCATGCGGGTTCTGATACTCTTGAATATTCTACGCCGCCGTTCCCGTATCATTTCCATCAGTGTTTCTCGTAAGTGGATATGTTCACAATGGTATACGCCTGCGCATTGATATCCACATAACTGGACTCAAACGTCTGCCCCATGCTGGTGCACAGCGTTTCCACG
>CAZNVX010000041.1:0-11606 GCA_964576225.1 uncultured Christensenellaceae bacterium | reverse complement strand
GGGGGTGCTGCTGGTGGAGCCGGTGTATTCGGGCGGCACATTGACTGGCTTTAACATTTCACAGAGACGCTACGGCCACGGCATCGGGCTTTCGCAGCGTGGCGCGCAGCAGCGTGCGAATTCTTCAGACCCGGCTGTCAACACATACGATAAGATACTCAGCTTCTACTATCCGGAGACCACGCTTGATTCGATCGTCATACCGGCGCCCGCGCTGCCGGCCGCGCCGTCCATGCCCCGCTATGATAACGCGTCGATCGTCAACTGCCAGACATCCGTGAATGTGCGAAACGGGCCGGGAACCGGCCATACCCAGGTGGGAACCGCTCCTAAGGGCGCGCGCGTGGAGGTGATGACCGCGTTTTATACGTCGGACTGGCACCTGATCAACTATGGCGGCACCAACGCGTATATCCATAAGGACTATGTGGCGCTGGACAACGTGCTGTTTTCCCGCATCGCCGTGCGGGACCGCGGCAAGCTTTTTGTGGGCAGCGGCACCAGCTGTGCGGCGCTCAAGGCCAGCCTGGTATACCAGAGCGGCACGGTGACGGTTACGTACGCCGGGGGAGGCGCCGTGCCGGACAGCGCCGCTATCACGGCCGGCATGGTGGTGCGCCTGATGAACGGCGCGACGGTGACAGACGCGCTGACGGTTTATATGCGGGGCGACACCAACGGAGACGGCGTGGTCAACATTGCCGATTACGTGAATGTGCGGCTGCACATATTGGGGCTCAAGACACTGACCGGCATGAATCTTCTGATGGCGGACGTCAACGGGGACGGTGTTGTCAGCATAGCAGATTACACGCGGATCAGGCTGTATCTGCTGGGGATCGAGAGCCTGTGAAAGCATGCGCCCGTGTGAACTATTATGGTTGACCACCGCGGCGTGCATGTATTATAATGACAACAATGTGGCCGGATGCCAGTATACGGCGATTCGACCCAATATATGGAATCAATGATATCAGATAAACAGCGTGCTTGGAGGTTACTAATGAAACGATATATACTGGCGGGTTTGGCGGTGGTGATGCTGCTGCTGATCGCCGGGGCGGCCATAGCTCTTGCGGCGGGGAACGCCGTTGTCGCCTTTTCAGGGCCGACAACCGTGGAAATCGGCAAGACATACACATACACGTACACAATGACAGTGAATGGAGCTGCCGCGGCCAATGCCAATATCGTGGTGGGCGGCGCGTTCGAGAAGGTGTCGGGCGGCGCCGGGCTGTTTTACGATACCATTCCCCAAAACTCTTGGGGAAGCGTTTCCGGGAGCGTGACGGTGCGGGTGAAGTCCAACGCGGCCGCGGGCAGCACGGGCACCATCAGCGTGAACACCCAGACCAGCAAGTGCGCGTTTATCGGACTACCTCCCAATTATGACGTGGTTATCACCGATGTGACGGGGAGCATAGCGGCGAATGTGGTGCTGTCAACGCCGGCGGCCACCGCCGCGGCGACGAATTACAATACCATCAACCTGTCCTGGAACGCGATACCGGATGCGACGGGGTACGAGATATTCCGTTCGGTGGGCGTGAACGGCGGGCTCACGCTGTATGCGACGACATCGTCGCCGTCGTATTCTGACACAGGGCTGGCCACAGGAACAACGCATTATTACAGAATTAGGGCATATAAGACGGTGGGAGAAACCAAACTGTACGGCGGCTTGACCGGAACGCTTTCAGCGACGCCGGTGCTGGGTACCGTTACCAACGCCCGGGCAGCCGTTTCCGATTACAACATCATTGATCTGACATGGAACTCAGTGGCCGGTGCAGATGGGTATGAAGTATTCCGGTCAGTGGGCGTGAACGGCGGGCTTACGCTATACAGAACGATTTCGGCTACGTCTTTATCGGATACGGGGCTGGCCACAGGCACGGCGCATTATTACAGAGTCAGAGCCTACCGGATGGTTGGCGGGACGAAAGTCTACGGCGGGTTGACGGGAACGGTGTCGGCCACCACGCCCACGCTGGGGGCTGTCACGAACGCTCAGGCGGTATCGGGCGGATACGTCAGCATCAACCTGACATGGAACGCCGTTGCGGATGCGACAGGATACGAGATATTCCGGTCGGTGGGCGTGAACGGCGGGCTGACGCTGCATACCACCACAACGTCTGCTTCTTACACAGACGCGGGGCTGGCGTCCGGCACAACACACTATTACAGAGTGAGAGCCTACCGGACGATCGGCGGGACAAAGGTGTACGGGGGATTGACGAATACGGTGTCGGCCACCACACGGGCACTGGGGACTGTGACGAATCCCTTGGCGGTATCGGGTGGATTCAACCGCATCAACCTGACATGGAACGCTGTGACAGACGCGACGGGCTATGAGATATTCCGGTCGGTGGGCGTGAACGGCGGGCTGACGCTGCATACCACCACAACATCAGCTTCCTACACGGATACGGAACTGACCACTGGTACCCCATGCTATTACCGTATACGCGCTTACCGGATGGTTGGCGAGACGAAGATCTACGGCGGGCTGACAGGGACGATCTGGGCAACGCCGGTGCTGGGAGCTGTCACGTACGCTCAAATAGCCACATCGGAGTATAACGTGATCGACCTGACCTGGAATGCTGTGACTGACGCGACAGGGTATGAAATATTTCGGTCGGTGGGCGTGAACGGCGGGCTCACGCTGTATGCCACGACGGCCTCGGCCTCCTATACGGACGCGGGGCTGGTGTCCGGCACAACACATTATTACAGAGTCAGAGCCTACCGGATGATTGGCGAGACCAAGATATACGGCGGATTGACGAATACGTTATGGGCCACCACACGGACACTGGGGGCTGTAACAAA
This sequence comes from uncultured Christensenellaceae bacterium, assembly GCA_964576225.1. Classification (GTDB taxonomy): domain Bacteria; phylum Bacillota; class Clostridia; order Christensenellales; family SZUA-584; genus SZUA-584. Next base: position 8,765 of record CAZNVX010000041.1, on the reverse strand, counting down.
CGCTCAGGCGGAAGCAGGCGGATATGACAGCATCGGTTTGACATGGAGTACCGTGACGGACGCGACGGGCTATGAGATATTCCGGTCGGTGGGCGTGAACGGCGGGCTGACGCTGCACGACACCACTACATCGGCCTCCTACACGGACACTGGGCTGGACACCGGTAAGACGTGTTATTACCGGATTCGGGCTTACCGGACAGTTGGCGAGACGAAGGTCTACGGTGGGCTGACAGGAACGATTTGGGCAACACCGGTGCTGGGTACCGTCACGAACGCTCAGGCAGCATCGGGCGGTCCGGACAGAATCGCATTGACATGGAATGCCGTGGCAGGCGCAGATGGCTATGAGATATTCCGGTCGGTGGGCGTGAACGGTGGGCTGACGCTTCATACCACAACGGCGTCGGCATCCTATACGGATACAGGACTGACCACCGGCACGGCATGCTATTACCGGATACGGGCTTATCGGATGGTTGGCGGGACGAAGGTCTACGGCGGGCTGACAGGAACGGTTTCAGCCACACCCGTCATGGTGTCGGTGACGAACGCACGGGCGGTGCCGGGCGGATACGACAGCATTGATCTGACCTGGAACGCAGTGACAGGCGCAGACGGGTATGAGATATTCCGGTCAGTGGGCGTGAACGGTGGCCTGACGCTGTACACCACGACGACGGCGGCATCCTATACGGATACTGGGCTGGACACCGGCACGACGTGCTATTACCGGATACGGCCTTATTGGATGTCGGGAGAGACGAAGGTCTACGGCGGGCTGACAGGGACGATTTCGGCCACGCCGGTGCTGGGTACCGTTGCGAACGCCCTGGCGGCATCGGGCGGGGTAGACAGCATCAATCTGACCTGGAACGCAGTAGCGGGCGCGGATGGGTATGAGATATTCCGGTCTGTGGGCGTAAACGGCGGCCTGACGCTGCACACGACGACGACGACGGCATCCTATGCGGATACGGGGTTGACCACCGGCACGGCATGCTATTACCGGATACGGGCTTACCGGATGGTTGGGGGGACGAAAGTCTATGGCGGGCTGACAGGAACAGTTTCGGCAACGCCGACTGCTTAGGGCGTACGAGCGTTTCCCGTGTGCTTATGAGCTTGGCTTTATATATGTCTGACAAGTGTAAAGCCAAGCCTTTGTTTTGCCTGACAAGGCATGCATCGTCTTTTACATACATAACGGCTGTCAGATGGCAGAAGATATAGTTTAGGTTCAACAAAAGGCAACAAACTCGGAATGTGTCGAGCGAAGAGTTTTATCCGCAAGATTATTGAAAGAAGGTTAGCAAGTGAGTAGTAGTCCCGTTGTCAGCGTGATCATGCCTGTATACAAAGTCGAAGGCTATGTGGGAAAAGCCATTGAGAGCATTTTAACCCAAACGTTCAGGGATTTTGAATACATTATTGTGGACGACGGGAGTCCTGACAACAGCGGAGCCATATGCGACGAATACGCCTCAAAAGATGACCGCATCCATGTGATCCACAAGGAGAACGGCGGGGCGCCAAGCGCGCGCAACGCCGCCATGGACATCGCAAAGGGCAAATATTATTACTTCATGGATTCGGACGACTGGGCCGAGCCGACAATGCTTGAGGATATGGTTGCGCTGGCGGAAGCTCACCAGGCGCAGTATGTGGTTACGGGTTATTATATTGATACATATTACAGCAGCACAGATTTTATCACACTGAACATTTCGCACCCCGACGTCGTCTATAAAGATAGGGAAGCCTTCCGGCGCGCGGCGTACCGGCTGTTTGACATGAATTTGCTGTACACACCCTGGAACAAGCTGTATCTTGCCGCGTATATACAGGAAAAGGGCTTGAGGTTCCCGCAGACGTTTTGGGATGACTTCCCGTTCAACCTAAGTGTAATCCGCGATGTGGAGCGCGTGGTGGTTTCCTCAAAGCAGTACTACCACTTTATGCGCGCGCGTGCTGAATCGGAAACGGCCAAATACGTCGCTGCTATGTACGACAAGCGGGAAGAAGAGCACGAGTGGATGAAAGCGCTGTACCGGCACTGGGGTGTTGACGATGAAGCCAGCCGGGAGTTTCTGGCTCGGCGTTATATTGAGCGGCTGGTCGGCTGCTTCGAAAACATCACCAACAAGAACTGCACGTTGACGCGTGCCGAGAAAAAACGCGAGATCAGACGGATGCTGGCCAATCCTAATGTGAGCGAAAGCCTCAAATGGGCCCGGCCCAGGTCGGCAATGATGCGGATGATGCTGATTCCGATACGGTGGAAAAACGTCGGGCTGACTCTGTTCGAGAGCCGGGTGATTACATGGGTCAAGTCGAGAAACACCAGGCTGTTTGCGTCCCTGAAAGCCAGAAGATAGCCGGTAAAACGCGGTGCCTCAGTAAGCGGATTCCGTTTGGTTTGGCCTGATACCTTAATTGCTTGTTATAACTATCAAACATTTGGACAGACTTATGTTGGAGGAAAAGATGGAAAACGGCCCGATGATCAGCGTGATCATGCCGGTTTATAACGTGGAGAAATACCTAGACAGAGCCGTTGAGAGTGTGCTAAATCAGACACACAGCAACCTTGAGTTGATACTGGTGGATGACTGCTCGCCTGACGGTAGCGGAAAAAAGTGCGATGAGTGGGCGATGCGGGACAGCCGTGTGAGAGTGGTGCACAAGCTGAAAAATGAGGGTTTGGGGTTCGCAAGAAATACCGGATTACAGTGCGCTGAGGGTGATTATATACTGTTCGTTGATTCGGATGATTGGATTGACTCAGCGATGTTCAGTAATATGATTAAGGCCGCCAAGGAGAATTGCTGTGAGATTGTGGTGTGCGGTTATTCCCAGGACTATACTGATAGCCAAGGCAGGGTAGAATACTCCGTTAATGTATCAATGCCCCGCACCATTGCACAGGGCCATCAGGAAGTACTCAAAGCAACCGTTCAGATTGACAACAATAAGCTTTTCTCCTTCGCATGGAACAAACTATATTCCGCCAAATTGATAAAAAGAAGTGGCTGCCTGTTCACGAAAACAAAGCTCATTGAAGATTTCCTGTTCAACATGGACATATTTGACAATACCAAAAAGATTATTGTTATACCTCAGATATATTATCATTATTTAAAACCCACTCATGATACTTTGATTTCTGCATACTGTGAGAATTTTCAGGAGATAATTGACCTTCGATTTCGCAAGGCAAGGGAATGCCTTATCAGGGCGAATATATATGAGGGAAAGACCAGGGCGTTGCTTGCGAATATATATATCAAGCATATTTATGCAAGATTAGAAAGAGATTGTTGGCCCGAGTGCCAACTGAGATTTGGAAAAAGATATGCTTTAATCAAGGATCTGCTTTTGATGAATAATACTCATGAAGCAATACAATACTGTCAGGCATTTTCGCGCAGCGCAGGTATAATGAATGCATTTTTAAAATCAAAAAACGCTTTTACTATCGCTGTTTCTGCTAAATTATTATGGATTTTAAAGAAAAGGCTTCCTAAGCTTTTTAACATGATCAAACAGCATTAAAGGCGCTTAATAAAAAGGGTAATAAATGAAGATTTCAGGAGCAATAGCTATAGAAAAGAATAATGCAATCAGGCAATATTTTGTTATTTTTTATGTTATAATCTGTATTTTATGGATGTTTCCTTTATTGGGAAGCTTTCGTAGCTGGTTAAGCTGGAGCTTTTCAATATTAGGAATAGCCTTGATTATATGGGATATTATCTCCAGCAGGCTTATTTTTAAAACCTCTTACTGGTTTTTCGGCGTTGTATTTATATCGGTATACGGGTTCTCTGCTTTATTTAATGGAGATATTACCTCTGGAATCAAACAACTAATCCACTCCGGTATATTCTTTTTTGTGTTGTTTACGCAGAACCGTGAAAATACAGATCAAGTTCAATTGCGACAGGTTCAAAGAATCAACCATACCATCATGACATTTGCATTTCTGGCGGGTTTGATCTCACTTGCTATGTTCTTTTTTAACATAGGGTTTATTCATCAGAATGGTATGATGGTCTATCGAACCGGTTTTATGGAAAACAGACTCTATGGGGTATATACAAGCCCCAATGTTGGCGCATTATTCGCCATTATTTCCGTTATTGGCGGCAGCATAAATTCAGTCATAAGAACAGGTAAAATTTATAAATGGAAAAAAATATATATTTTAAACGCCGTTATACAACTGGTTTATTTTGCACTTGCCCTGTCAAATGGAGCTAACCTATCAATAGCGGTGCTATTATTCATGCTTATAGCTTTAATAATATTCCCTAAGTTAAAAGAGAAATATAGATTATTAACCAGCCTTGCTTTGAGTTTCTTATGCTTCGTTGTTTTCGGTTGGGGGTTGAGCGCCATTACAACTGAAATGAAAAATGTGTTGCCGATTATTGCCAATGCAACAAACAAGATGTTAAGTAAAGTGATACCCGATGTCAATGCGCCAGCCGAAGAAATTGAATTGGAGCGAATAGAGTCTGGTGAAGATATGTCCAACAATAGGTTTACAATATGGTCAGGAGCAATAAAACTATGGAGAAATCAGCCATTATTTGGCCTAGGCCATGCAGATTATAATGAATCCCCCGAAATAATGGAGGAGAAAATTCAGAATGCACAACTTACGGAGCAAGAGGCTTCCTGGATGAGAAGAGTAAAAGGAAGCATGCACAATACATATATTCAAATTCTGGTTTATAGCGGCTTATTGGGATTGATTATTTTTTTAACCTTCATGTTTTTAATTTTAAAAAAGAATCTAAAACATTTGATTAGCAATAAACAAGACAGTAAGCATTATATGCTGATAGCACTGTTCTTGTGTACAGTCATCATGTTGCTGGCAAACGGATTGGTAGAATCTCACCTTCTATTTAATAGGCAGAATCCCATTGCAGCTATTTTCTGGATTTATCTAGGTATGGGATTATTCTTAATTAACAAAAGCCAAGAAGAGTATAGATCACGATTGGGTCATTATGCCTTTGTATGCGAGACGCCCTATCAGGCATTCAATGAGATGAATTTTCTTCTGAATGATGTCGATCATCAAATAAAGAATGCAGATATTTACATCTATCATCAGTTCCCATCAGCTACGGCAATTTCAAAGAAGATTAAAAGCAAAAATATATTCCAAAGCGTTATTGATATTAAGCCGTACGAGACAAGGAGAACAGCTGTCAATAAACTAAGGACGCTCACCCGTATATTGTTTTCACTTAATGCTCTTAAACGTCATGAAATAAACAATACCCATTTCTACAGAAATGCGTATAGCCATCTGGTGTGTTGCTCGTACACATTATTTACAATTAACTTATTCGTTGCATTCAAGCCGGAAAAGGTGTATTTCCTGGAAGACGGTACCGGTTCATACTATGGGAATATTGAAAAGGATTACCGCTCCGGGCTGTTCAGTTTTTTCAACCGCTTTTTTATGAACGGTGCATTGGATTATCATCCCAAGCGGCTCTATGTCAACAACCCTGCGCTGTGCCGCTCCACCATGACGGATGATATCCGGCAGCTGCCCCCTCTCAACAACCAGAACCCGGCGCTTCCGGTGCTCAATGAGATCTTCGGTTATCAGGATGACCGTACCTATACGGAGAAAAAAGCCGTGTACCTGACCCAGCCGCTTGACGAGGTGGCGGGATATATTTCAGGGATGCATGAAACATTGACGGAGCTGCTCAAGCCATATAAGCAGGCTTTGCTGGTTCGTGTGCACCCGCGGCAGCTCAACGCCAACTCAGCCGATCTTGACGTGGATGATGTCAACAATCTGTGGGAGCTGGAGTGCATCCATCATATTACCGACAGCCATGTGCTGATCGGCGCTTTCTCCACCGCGCAGCTGGCGCCCAAGCTGCTTTGCGACAAAGAACCGTATCTTGTCTTCACGTATAAGCTGTTCTTCAGCAATACCGATTCCGCGTTCTGGTGCGGCACAGCCGGGCTGATTGAGCAGTTTAATAGTCTGTACCGTCAGAGCGGCAGAATCTGTGTGCCGGAAAGCATGGAAGAGCTTGAGGCGGTACTGGACAGGCTGCTCGCCGACAGAGATAACGGGAAGCCTGCCTGCCATCTTTGACCAATATTGGCTTCTGTGTTAGTATTGATTAAGAGCATGAATTGATATGATCATTCAACTGAGAGAGAGATAACAACCAACGATATGGGTTTGAAAAACAGGCTTTTGGGCATGGCACGCTCCAAAAGTGAGAATACATTAGCGTTTTTTAATTTGCTCGGCCCGGTTATACTGAACGGCATCAATTTTTTTACGGTGCCGATCTTTACGCGCCTTTTGGGTCCCGCAAACTTCGCCATCGTTGCTATTTACACCGCATGGGTGCAGATTCTGACGCTGATCGTCGGGCTTCAGACCGTTTCGTCCATCGGCGTCGCCCGCGTGCATATAAACGCGGACAAGCAAAATGAATACCGCTCGAGCATCCTTTTTCTGTCGCTGACATCCCTTGTCGCTGTCAGTGCGCTGATATTGGTTTTCTTAGGCCCTGTTTCACGATTCCTTGAATTGAACGCCGTGATGATTGTGGTCATGATACTGCAGAGCTTCGGCGCTTACGTGATCTCCTTCACGACCACCACGTATACTTACGACAAAAAAGCACAGAAAACCTTTCTGATATCTGTTGTCACCGCTGTGGCCACCGTTGCGCTATCGCTTGTATTCCTGTTAATGACGCCACAGGGCAATGAGAGCAGGGCGTATGCGCGAATTTTTGGCATGGCCATCCCCAACATACTGATCGGCGTCATATTCTTTATGGTTTTTGTGGTTCGCGGGAAAACGACCTTCTCTAAGGAGTACTGGCGGTTTTGCCTGCCGCTGGCGCTGCCGCTCATATTTCACGGCCTGTCGCACATCGTGCTTTCTCAGGCCGATAAAGTGATGCTGCAAAAGATGGTGAACAATGAAATCGCCGGTATATACAGCTTTGTGGTGATATTGACCCATTTGATCAACGTGATATGGCTGGCTTTGAACAACACGTGGGTGCCATTCTATTATGATGACATGAAATGCGGCGAAAGCGCGGCTATTAAGAGAAAGTCGCGGAACTATATCGTGCTGTTCACCGTAATCACCATGGGCTTTATTCTGCTTTCCCCCGAGGTTGCGCAGTTGTTCTCATCCTCGGACTTTTGGAGTGGTATCGATCTGATCCCGATATTCGCCTTGAGTATGTTTATGGTGTTTTTATACAGCTTTCCGGTCAACTTTCAGCTGTTTTATAAGCGATCCATCCACGTAGCAGTCGGCACGTCGATGGCCGCTGTGCTAAACATTGGGCTCAACGCCCTGCTGATCCCCTTGATGGGCATGTACGGGGCGGCGCTTGCCACCATGGTTTCGTATATTTCATTGTTTATATTCCACCAGATCATTGCCAGGTTTGTCATCAAGCATGATTATCACTTCGGCCTCAAGGATTATGGGCTGGCCGTTGTATTGGTGGTTTTGAGCATGGCGGCTTTCTATCTGCTCAGAGATTTCTGGTATATTCGCTGGCCATTGGGGGCGGTAATGGGCGCCTGGCTGCTCCGGCGGGTGATAAAGAACAGGACGATATTCTAAGAAATGTTGCACTTTGCGCCAACCTACAGTACAATTTGTGCAGGTTATACGCGGCGCGCCGGGTGACCGGCCGCTTTTGCAGATAAGGATAAAAGGAGAATGACATGCTTAACAACAAATCAATTCTGATCACCGGAGGTACGGGTTCATTCGGCAACCATTTTACCCGGTATGTTCTCGAACATTACAAGCCAAAAAAAATCGTAATCTATTCACGTGACGAATACAAACAGTTTGTAATGGCTAACGCATTCAGGGCGCATGCGGACAAGCTCCGTTTTTTTATCGGCGACGTGCGCGACAAGGAACGACTGCTGAGGGCGCTGGACGGCATCGATTATGTGGTGCATGCCGCGGCGTTGAAGCAGGTGCCTGCGTGTGAATACAACCCCATCGAGGCGGTGCGCACCAACATCGACGGCGCGATCAACGTGGTCAACGCGGCGCTGGATTCCGGCGTGTCGCGGGTGGTGGCGCTGTCCACCGACAAGGCCGTCAACCCGATTAATCTGTACGGCGGAACCAAGCTGGTGTCGGACAAGCTGTTTACCGCTGCGAACGCCTATGCGGGCAGTAAGGACATCCGATTCTCTATCGTACGGTACGGCAATGTGGCAGGCAGCCGCGGTTCAGTGATTCCTTTCTTTAAGGGTTTGATCGACAAGGGGGAAAAAGCGCTGCCCATCACCGATTACCGCATGACCCGATTCTGGATCAGCCTGGAGCAGGGCATTGAACTGGTCATCAAGGCGCTCAAGATATCGCACGGCGGCGAGACGTTTATCTCAAAGATTCCGTCGTTTAAAGTCACCGATCTGGCGCAGGCCATGCTGCCGGGCTGCCAGATGCCCGAGGTGGGCATTCGTGAAGGGGAAAAGCTGCATGAGGTGATGGTGACGCGCGACGATTCGGCCAATACCTATGAGTATGAGGACAGTTACGTGATTTATCCTCACTATACCTGGTGGGATAAAGCCCACATGATACCCGGCGGTAAAAAGGTGGAGACCGGGTTTGAGTACAGCTCAGGCAGCAACAACGACTGGCTGTCGGTTGAGCAGCTTCAGGTACGGCTGGCCAATATGCACAAAGGGTGACGGTATGAACAAGACAG
>CAZNVX010000040.1:0-11911 GCA_964576225.1 uncultured Christensenellaceae bacterium | reverse complement strand
CGCCTCGTTCAAAAAAGCGCGAATAGAAATGATCCGTGATGAATGTGCCCGCATATCCTGCGGCCTTTAAGCCATCCACCACCCCGGCTGCGTTCAGCACACCGCAGGGGCTGGTCTCCGCCGTATGGCAGTGCGTTTCAAACTGACAAAACCTCATCTGAGCCCTCGCTACCACTATACTCAAAACTTGCGTATAAAATATTAACAAAACGCGTGTTTCACACATTGTTCACAATAGCTCAAGCTTATAGCCCAACCGCCGCGCTTGTCAAGACACATCTTTAATGAGAATGGCTCCCGGCGTTGGCTTTATAAAAGACGGGGAAGGAACGTATACTGAAAAAAACGGGCCGGGGACGGGAGGCATGGTGCCTGCGCCATCAAAACGGGGACGACGCACATCGCAGGTTTTGGTATGGTCAGTATATACAGGACAGTATCCCTGATTTGTGAATGTCCCGGTTTTCGCGTCCCGCAGAATGGAGCAGAAAATGAAGTCGATGACAGCGCAGGATATTATTAAAGAATACACTGAATATGCTGAAATTCAAGGCCAAAGCATGCTCGATGGGAATAACAGAACGAATAACAAGATGGTGAAGAGGATAAATACCATTTTTAAAGAACTTCAAAGCAACTCCGAATTAGCTAAAACGGTTCTCAAGCAACTTCTCTCATCCAATAGTTTTAAACACGTTCCCATGCCGCCGCAGATTGTTTAAGGTTAAAGCTGTTCGAGGACGAAGCCATACGTGTTTTAAGAGATGCTTCAAAGAGAAAAGATATTTTAGGGTTTGGCCCCGAAATGGCTTTAGCAACCTGGAAAGAAAAAGGGAGATTGATAACTGAATAACCAACAACTCAATGAATAAAGAACATCAGGTTATCTTGCCATATTCGACTACGATACAAGCCGTCCACACACGAAAGACAGCCGGAATTCAAAGGCTTTAGGGGGCTCCGTTTCCGCATGCCCCCTCGCTGTAAGGGTCAGCACCCCTAAAGCGCGCCGCGGGGAAATGCCGAAGGCATTTTTCCTCTTTTGCTGCTTTTTCTTCAAGAAAGCCGTGTGCGCGCGGGGGCATCGCCCCCGCATTCTAATCCCGCTACACCGCCGCCGCCCCGGCAAACTGGCTGTTATAAAGATCCGCGTAAAAACCGTTTTGCGCCATCAGCTGCGCGTGATTGCCCTGCTCGATAATACGCCCGTCGTTCATCACCAGTATCGTGGACGCGCTGCGGATGGTGGACAGCCTGTGCGCGATCACGAAATTGGTGCGCCCCCGCATCAGCGCGATCATCGCGTTCTGAATATACGCCTCGGTGCGTGTGTCCACGCTGCTGGTCGCTTCGTCAAGTATCAGCACCGGCGGGTCGGCCAGCAGCGCCCGCGCGATGGTTAACAGCTGGCGCTGCCCCTGAGATATGTTGGACGCTTCCTCGTTGAGCACCGTGTCATACCCGTCCGGCAGCGTGCGGATAAAATGATCCGCGTGCGCCATCCTGGCCGCATGGTAAACCTCGTCGTCCGTCGCCTCCGCCTTGCCGTACCGGATGTTGTCCATGATGGTGCCGCCGAACAGCCAGGTATCCTGCAGCACCATGCCGAATTGCCGGCGCAGGTTCTCCCTGGGCAGGCTGGTGATGTCGAATCCGTCCACCGTGATGCACCCCTCATCCACATCGTAGAACCGCATCAGCAGGTTCACCAGCGTCGTCTTGCCCGCGCCCGTCGGCCCCACAATGGCGATCACATCGCCCGGGTTCACATTCAGATCCAGATCCTTAATCACCGGCACGCCGGGCTTGTATCCGAACGACACACGCTCAAACCTCACCGCGCCTTTGGGGTGACCGATGGCGTTTTCATGGCTGTCGGCGGGCATCTCCTCCTCGTCAAGCACCTCAAACACGCGCTCCGCCGCGGCCACGGTGGACTGCAGCACGCCGGCGATCTGCGCCACCTGCATGATCGGGTGCGTAAACTGCCGCGAATACTGGATGAACGCCTGCACATCGCCGATGGGCATCTGTCCGTTGATCACCATAATCCCCCCGATCGCGCAGACGAATACGAACGATAAGTTGCTGACAAAGTTCATCAGCGGCATCATGATGCCGGACAGAAACTGCGCCTTCCAGCCCACCGCATACAGCCGCTCGTTGATCTTGTCAAAATCCGCCACGCTCTGCGCTTCCCGGCCGAACGCCTTCACCACGGTGTGCGCGCCGTACATTTCCTCCACATGCCCGTTAATGTGGCCGATTTCCTGCTGCTGTCCCTTGAAATATTTCTGCGATTTCTTGACGATGACCTGAATGAATATAAAGCTTAAGGGCAGCACCACCAGCACAGCCAGCGTGATCAAAAAGGATATGGTCAGCATCATCACAATGATGCCGATCAGCATCGTCACCGACGAGATCACCTGCGTCAAGCCGGAAGACAACGTGTTGGATATTGTGTCGATGTCGTTGGTCACGCGCGAGAGCATGTCGCCGTGCGTGCGCCCGTCAAAATATTTAAGCGGCAGCCGCATTATTTTCTCTTCCACCTGCCGCCGCATGTCATACACCACCTGCTGTGACGTCTTCGCCATCACATACTGCATGATAAACATGAACAACGCGCTGATCAGATAGAGTATGATCACCGTCAGCAATATGCCGCCGATCCTGGCAAAGTCAATCCGCTGCCGGCTGGCCGCCACATACTTCTGATACGCCTCCTGCCATACCGCCGCGTTGTGCGGGTCGCTTAAGTCCGCGTTCTGCCGGATCACGGCCATGATCTCGTCTTCGCCCAGCCTGCCGCTGCTGATCTGCGCCACCGCATCCGGCGGCAGTATCTCCTTCAAGCCGGACACCGCCTCCACCTGCGCCGCCGTGGGCGCAAACAGCTCGGTCGTCGCCTGTCCGAGTATCTTCGGGCCGAATATCGAGAACACGGCGCTGCCCACCGCCATCACCGTCACCACCAGCAGCGCCGCCTTGTGCGCACCCAGATAGGATATCAGCCGTTTCAGGCCGCTTTTGAAATCCTTCGCCTTCTCAATCGGCATGCCGTGCCCCGCGCCGGGGCCGCCGGGGCCGCCGGGACCGCCGCCCGTGCGCCCGCCTCTGTTAAGCGTTTCTCTGCTTCCCCTGCTCATGCCATCTCCTCCATCGACAGCTGCGACGCCACGATCTCCCGGTATGTGGCGCAGCTGTTCATCAGCTCCCTGTGCCGCCCCTGCCCGGCCATCCGGCCTTCATCCAGCACAATAATATTGTCCGCGTTCATCACGGTGCTCACCCGCTGGGCGACGATGATAACCGCCGCGTCCCGTGTCTGCCCGGCCAGCGCCTGCCTCAGCTTCGCATCCGTTTTAAAATCAAGCGCCGAGAAGCTGTCGTCGAATATATAGATCTCGGGCCTGCGGACGAGCGCCCGCGCGATGGACAGCCGCTGTTTTTGTCCGCCGGAGAAATTCGCGCCGTCCTGAGACACCGCCGCCTCCAGCCCCCCTTCCGCATTGCTCACAAAATCCGCCGCCTGTGCGGTGTCAAGAGCGCGCCATATCTCCTCCTGTGTCGCGTCCTCCCTGCCGCAGCGGATGTTGCCCGCGATGGTGCCGCTTAAAAGGCTCGCCTTCTGCGGCACAAAGCCTATTTTCTCGCGCAATACCGCCTGCGGGTAATCCCGCACATCCACGCCGTCCACCAGCACCTGCCCGCCGCTCACATCATAGAACCGGGGAATCAGCTTCACCAGCGTGGATTTTCCGGCCCCCGTGCTGCCGATCACCGCCGTCACCTCACCCGGCTTTGCCGTAAAGGATATGCCGGACAGCGCCGGCTCCTGCGCGCCGTGATAGCCAAAGCTCACGTCCACAAACTCAACCCAGCCCTTTTTCCGTGTGGCCGGCGCCGCCTTTGTATGATCCTTTATGCCAGGCGCCAGCTCCAGCACGTCGTTGATGCGCTCCGCCGACGCCGAAGCCCGCGGCAGCATCACAAACAGCATTGTCGCCATGATCAGCGCGAACATCACCTGCATCACATACTGCTGAAACGCCATCAAATCGCCCACCTGCGTCTGCCCGGCGTCCACCAGCTGCCCGCCAAACCACAGCACCGCCACCGTCGCCAGGTTCAGCATCAGCATGATGGCGGGAAACATCAGGCTCATCCACCGGTGCGCGGTCACGGAGGTTTGCGTCAGGTCCACGTTGGCGTCGTCAAACCGCGCCTGCTCATATGTCGTTTTGTTGAAGGCGTGCACCACGCGTATGCCCGTTAAGTTCTCGCGCAGCACCAGGTTCACCCTGTCTATCTTTTTCTGCAGCGATTTGAACAGCGGCACCACTTTCATCGCGATGGCCAGTATCACCAGCGACATGGCCACGATGATCACCACGATCAGCCACGAAAGCCCCGCGTCCTTCTCAATGGCCATCACAATGCCGCCCGCCGCCGTGATGGGCGCAGCCAGCAGCATCGACAGTATCATCACCATCACGTTCATGATCTGCGTCACGTCGTTGGTGCTCCGCGTGATCAGCGACGCGGTGCCGATCTTGTCAAATTCGTTGAGGGAATACCCCTCCACCGTTTTAAATATGTCGCGCCGCAGGTCGCGTGCAAAGCCCACCGCCGTTTTCGCGGAGAACAGCCGCGCCAGCACCGTGCAGACAGTGACAATCAGCGTATAGCCCAGCATCACCAGGCCAGTCTGGATGATAAAATCGATATCCCTGGCCACGACGCCCCTGTTGATGATGTCGGACATCAGGTTGGGCAGATACAGCTGGCTCAGCGCCTGCACCGCCGTCAGCGCGACGATCAGCACAGCCTGCCACTTGTAAGGCTTCAGATATCTGAAAAGCTTTCTCATTGCGTCCCCTTTACTTGAATGAATCTTATTTCACAAGGATGCTGATGACCTGATCGAGCATCCAGTCAAAATACCGGTCGTCTTCTTCGGGCAGATGATGACCGAACAAACCTCTGAAAAAATGCCCGAATATGTTGGTGGCGTACAGCTTGAGCGCCATTTCCGGGTCGGCGTTCAAACGCCCCGCCTGCTCCATCGCCTTTAAATATGTCAGCAGGCTGTGCTGGGCGTGCATCTCGTTTTTGCGCACGTCGCGCTCCGGCGGCGAGTCGCGGAACTTGTCGCGCAGCATCATCCGGATCAGCGGCGCGTTTTGCTTGTAGGTGCGCAGCATATCGTAGGCAATATGCCTCAAATCCGTTCTAAGGTCATAAGTCACGCTGTTTTTCAGATAGTCCTCCACGGTATACGGATGCAGGCAGCTGTGCAGCGTTTGCTCATACAAACTCCGCTTGGTGCGAAAATGCCGGAACAGCGTAACCTCCGAGACGCCCGCCCGCAGCGCGATCTCCTTGGTTGTGGCCGCGGCAAAGCCCTTTTGTTCAAACAGCTCGCGCGCCGCCGCCATGATTTTTTTCTGCGTGTTCATGCCGCCCCCCTGGTTTAGTAAGTGCTTACTTACATTAACCTGTCCGGCCGTCTGTGTCAACAGCATTTTAAGTGTTTACAGTTTATTCAACAAATCAGCCCCCTATTAACACCCATCCGCACACACACATGTTGCGCCTCAAAAGCGCGCACCGTATAATAAAGACAGTAGAAATCTTTGGCATGATGCGCAATGCCGGGAAAGCGATAAAAGATATCATGAAGCCACTGCTGAAAAAAGCGGATATCATCCTGTTCGGGCTGCTCATCGCCATCGCCGCAGCCGGCATCATACTGCTGTCCGGCGCGGGCACGGCCGGCGAGACGGCGATCGTGCGCCAGGACGGAAAAACCGTCCGGCAGATCAGCCTGAGCGTGGATCAGACCTTCCGTGTGGGCAATGTGGTGTTCGAGGTCAAAGACGGCGCCATCGCCTTTATCGAGTCCACCTGCCCGGGCAAGGAGTGCATACATTCCGGCTGGCAGCGCCGGCCCGGCTCCAGCGCGGCCTGCCTGCCCAACCACATCTCCGTGACCGTGACGGGGCAAAGCGAGGTGGATACCGTTGCAGAATAACACATCGGCGCGCCGCGTCGCGTTGTTGGGCGCCCTGCTCGCCATATCGCTGGTGCTGGCCGTGGCCGAAAACATGCTGGGCGCGCTGGCGCCGCTGCCCATACCCGGTGTCAAGCTCGGCCTTGCCAACATCGTCTCCCTGTTCATATTGAGCTATTTCTCGCTGCCCGCCGCGTTGGTGGTGGGGCTGCTGCGCGCCTTTCTCGCGTCGCTGTTCTCGGGCGGCCTGGGCGTGTTTCTCTTTTCAGCGCCCGGCGCTCTGCTCAGCATACTGGCGATGGCAGCCGCTCAAAGAGGTATCAGGGCGCTCAGCCTTGCAGGCATATCGATGATCGGTGCCTGTGTGCACAACCTGGCACAGGTCTGCGTCGCCGTGCTCTTAACCGGAGAAACCAATCTGTTTTATTACGCCTTTGCATTGATCGCCGTCGGCGCGGTGGCCGGCACCATCACCGGCATCGTCGCGCGCACCACTTTTTCCCGTGTGGCCGGCGCCCTGGGTATCAAACAGCGTCAAATACACAAACTACAGGAAAGCCATGGAGGTGTCAGATGAACCAGCTTCCGCTTTTTTACTGGGACTGGACGATGCTGCTGATCATTCCCGGCATCATCGTCGCCATATGGGCGCAGTCCAGAGTCAACCGCGCCTACCACGCATATTCGAAAATGCCCGTCTTAAGCCGCGTCACCGGCCGCGAGACGGCAGCGCGCATACTGGCGTCCGGCGGCCTGCGCGATGTGCAGATCGCAGCGGCGCACGGCGTGCTGTCCGACAACTACAACCCGTTAAAGAAAACGGTCAACCTCTCGCAGGACAACTACGCCGGCAGCTCGGTGGCCGCGGTGGCCATCGCCGCGCACGAATCGGGGCACGCGCTGCAGCACGGATCCGGTTACTTCCCGCTGCAGGTACGCAGCCTTTTGGCGCCCGTCGTCAGCTTCGCGTCCTACCTGCTCTGGCCCATGCTGCTGTTCGGCTTCCTGCTGGGCTATACCAGCATCATCTCCGTCGTGGTATACATATTCCTCGGCATATTCGTGTTCCAGCTGGTCACGCTGCCCGTCGAGTTCAACGCGTCTCGCCGCGCGCTTGCCGCGCTCACGGCGCAGCACATACTCACCGACGAGGAGCTGTACGGCGCGAAGAAGATGCTCAGCGCCGCGGCGCTCACCTATGTGGCGGCCACGCTGGTGGCGCTGCTCAACGTGCTGCGCTTCGCGATGCTCTCCGGCCGGCGCCGTTAAGAGGAAGATTTATTTCCGGCAACACGCACAATCTTTCAAATCCATGATTTCCTATTGTGCATCGTTATTTTAGCCACTATAATGGTGCTGTTGGCATTTTATTGACGCGGTACAAATCCGTCGCCATTATCCCGTGACGGCGGGCGGTTATAATATGAGGAGGAACACATGAACAATATCGACAGGCTGTCCATCAATACGGTGCGCATACTCGCGGCCGAAGGCGTGCAGAAGGCCAACAGCGGCCATCCGGGCCTGCCGCTCGGCGCGGCGCCCATGACGTACGCGCTCTGGGCGCGGCATTTAAAGCACAACCCGAAAAACCCCGGCTGGGCCGACAGAGACCGCTTTGTGCTATCGGCGGGTCACGGCTCCATGCTGCTGTACGCGATGCTGCACACGTTCGGTTACGGCGTCTCCATCGACGACCTGAAAAGCTTCCGTCAATATGGCTCCGGCGCAGCCGGCCATCCGGAATACGGCCACCTGCCCGGCATCGAGACCACCACCGGCCCCTTGGGTCAGGGCATCGCAAACGCCGTGGGCATGGCGATGGCCGAGGCGCATCTCGCCGCCCTGTTCAATAAAGACGGCTATAACGTGGTGGATCACTATACCTACACGCTTTCGGGCGACGGCTGCCTGATGGAAGGCGTCGCGTCCGAGGCCTGCTCGCTGGCCGGCACGCTCAAGCTCGGCAAGCTGATACTCTTATACGACCGCAACAAGATCACCATCGAAGGCGAGACGGACTTCGCGTTCGATGAAGACGTCGCCATGCGCTTCGAAGCCTACGGCTGGCAGGTGCTCCACGTGCAGAACGGCAACGAGGACGTCGACGGCATTTCGGATGCCATCGCGCAGGCCAAGGCCGAAACGGGCAAGCCGTCCATCATCATCGTCAAAACGGATATCGGCTACGGGTGCCCGCCGGTGCAGGGCAAGGCCTCCTGCCACGGTTCGCCTCTGGGAGACGACAACATCACGCTGCTCAAATCAACGCTCGGCTGGCCGTATGAGCAAAGCTTCTTCGTGCCGGACGACGTCAAGGCCGCCGCCGAAGCCCGGCAAAAAGCATACGACGAAGCGGAACAAAAATGGAACGCGCTGTTCGAGGCTTACCGCCAGGCCTATCCCGACATGGCCGCCCTGTGGGACAAGTGCTTCAATCCGGTAGCCGACAGCGTGCTGTCCGACCCGTCGCTGTATGAGTTCGACAAGCCGCTGGCCACGCGCCAAAGCTCCGGCATTGTGCTCAACAAGCTGGCGGAAAAACTGCCCGGCCTGTTCGGCGGCAGCGCAGATCTTGGCCCCTCCAATAACTCGGTGATCAAGGGCAAGGCTTACTTCTCCGCCGAAACGCCCGAAGGCATGAACATCCACTACGGCATCCGCGAATTCGCCATGGCCGCCATTGCCAACGGCCAGGCGCTGCACGGCGGTATTATCCCGTATGTGGCCACCTTCTTCGTGTTTACAGACTATCTGAAAAACGCCGTGCGCATGTCCGCGCTGATGGGCCTGCCGGTGATCTATGTGATGACGCACGATTCCATCGGCGTGGGTGAAGACGGCCCCACCCACCAGCCCGTCGAGCAGCTGGCCTGCATGCGCGCCACGCCCAACACATATATGTGGCGTCCGGCGGATTCCAAGGAAACAGCCGCGGCATATATATTTGCGCTCAAAGCCAAAGGCCCGTCCGTGATCGCGCTGTCCCGCCAGACACTGCCGCTGTACGACGAAACAGGCGCGGCGGCGCTCAAGGGCGCTTATGTGCTTAAGGATTTCGGCAGCGACCCCGAGGTCATTCTCATCGGCACGGGCAGCGAGGTGGAGCTGTGCGTCAACGCCGCGCAGAAGCTGTATGACGAGGGCGTCAGCGCCCGAGTCGTGTCCATGCCGTGTGTGGATTTGTTCGAAGAGCAGGACGACGCATACAAGCAGAGCGTGCTGCCCGACGCCCTCGGCTGCCGCGTCGTCGTGGAAGCGGGCGCGTCGCTGGGCTGGCACAAATACGCCGGCCCCAAGGGCGAGATCATCGCACTGGATCATTTCGGCGCTTCCGGCCCGGCCAAGCAGCTGTTTGCCGCCTTCGGTTTCACGGCAGAGAACGTTGCCGCCAAAGCCAAGGCCACGCTCGCGAAATAGCCCCAAACACACAAACAGCCGGGTCGATACCGTCGATCCGGCTGTTGTTTTATAATAAGCCTTAAACCCTCATCGCTAATTGGGCGGACGGGGACAACGCCTCTTTACGCCTGCACCGCCTGGCCCTCCTGCGCCGCCGCCGGCAGCTCGTCGCCAAACACCTTTTCAATATGCGCCGCGTCAAACTTCTTGGTCATCACGCTCACCACGGGCGTGATAATCAGCGAAACCACCATCGCCATCGCGCCGACCGCCGGCGGGCTCATCCACGCGGGCAGCAGCTTCAGCGACCCCAGCACCATCAGCGGCACAGCCACCGCCAGGCCGGTGATAACACCCGCCCAGGCGCCCGCTTTGGTCATGCCCCTCCAGCGCACGCCCAGCATAAACGGCGCCAGGAAGCAGCCGGACAGCGCGCCCCACGAGTACGACATCAGCGTCACGATCGCCGCAGGCTCAAGCAGCGCGATCACCAGGGACACAACCACAAATATGGCGCAGAAAATACGCATCAGAGACATCACGCTCTTGTCCTTCATCTCCGGCTTCCAGACGCCTTTAACCAGATCCATCGATATCGACGACGACGACACCAGCACCAGCGACGACAGCGTGGACATTGACGCGGCCAACACCAGCATGAGTATCAGGCCGATCAGCACGCCGGGCAGCGCCGCGTTCATCACCATCGGCATTACCTTGTCCATGTTGTCGGGCGCTTCATTTATAAACAGCCGCCCGAATGTCCCCACAAAATACGCCGCGCCGCCCACCAGCAGCGCAAACACCGTGGAAATCAGCGTACCGCGGTTAATCGCTTTTTTGTCTTTGATCGCGTAGAATTTGTGCACCATCTGCGGCAGGCCCCAGGTGCCAAGGCTGGTCAGCAATATCAGGGATATCAGCAGCACGGCGGTATTCGGAGAGCCGAAAGGCGACGCCAGCGCCGGCCCGACCTCCTCGATCGCGGCGATTCTGGACAGACCCTGTGCAATGCCCCCCACTTGCGGCGCGCCCACCACAAAGCCCACCATCAGCAGCACGCCCACAACCATGATCAGCCCCTGCACAAAATTGGACAGCGCCGTGGCGATATAGCCGCCGGCCAGCAGGTATACGGCCGTCAGCACAGCCATGCCGATCATGCAATACTGATACGGCAGGCCGAATGTGCTCTCAAAGAAATAGCTCAGACCCTGATACACGCTGGCGCAATACGGCACCAGAAACACAAATATGATGATGGCCGATGCGATCTTCAGCTTTCGCGAATCGTAGCGTTTCAAAAAGAAATCCGGCATTGTGGACGCGCCCAGCTTTTGTGTGATGCGCCGCGTGGGCTTGGCCAGCAGCAGCCATGCCGCCAGCGTGCCGATCAGCGCGTTGGCAATGCCGATCCATGTGGCGGCTAGCCCGATGCTCCAGCCGAACTTTCCGGCGTATCCCACGAACATCACCGCGGAAAAATATGTGGTGCCGTAAGCAAAAGCCGACAGCCACGGGCCGATCTTGCGGCCGCCCAGCATAAAATCATCCGTCGTTTTGGTTTTTTTGTGAGAGATTACAGAAATCAGAATCAAGAATGCGACGTATGCGCAAATAATGATGATTTGAGATACCATAGAAATACCATCCTTCCATACTGCATGATTTCAGGCAATAAAAAAACCTGCCGTGCTACAATAATACCTACGCCGTATTCTACTATATCCCGTTTAATTATACAACAGCAAAATCAGCCGCCAGCCGTGCGTTTGAGCTGGGTGCCGACCAGCTTTCTTAGCTCGTCGATATGTTCATTGACCGTATCTTCGCCGATCTTTAGCATCTCCTCCACGCTTTTTAAGCTGTGACGCGCAAAGCTGCCCAGCTGTGGCCGCAGCATCAGGTCGGCGCATTTTTCACAGATCTGGCTGTTGATGTTGATGCTTAAATTATAGGCTGTCAAAAACACGTCGATACGGCGCAGGCTGTTGGTGCCGCGGCTGCGGTCCGCGTTTAAGTTGACGCCCACCACCGTGTCCGCGCCCATGTCCCTGATCTCCTGCGTGGGGATGCTGCGCAGCGTCCCGCCGTCAATATATGTTTTGTCACCGATGCGCACCGGCGCAAACACGCCCGGCACGGCGCAGCTGGCGGAAACCGCCTTGGACACGCTGCCGCTGCACAGCGTTTCGAGCGTGCCCTGCTCGAGGTCCACGGCGACAGCGCAAAACGGCCGGTGCAGATCCTTAAAATCCATATCCTTTAAAAAGCAGTCGGCGAGCCGCTCAATGATCTCGGGGCTCATGTAGGTGAGCAGTGCGGGCCTTTTGGGCAGCACGTTCTTGTCCTTGATGGTGAGCACGAAGTCATACAGCTCCTGCCAGGGTATATCCGCCGCATACAGCGCGCCCGCAATGGCGCCCGCGGAGTTGCCCGCCACACAGTCAAAGTCAATGCTGTTTTCCTGAAGCACGCGTATCACGCCCA
>CAZNVX010000039.1:0-12020 GCA_964576225.1 uncultured Christensenellaceae bacterium | reverse complement strand
CTATTTTATTCTTATATGAGCGGGTGATTGATTTGGATTTAAGATTTCAAAAGCCAGAAGACATCAGAGGGTATTTTACTAATGAGATTAACATCAATCACCCAATTATCAGATCTTTAAAGACTGGAGAATTAATAGTCTTTGTCGGGGCTGGAATGTCAAAACATCTTGGAATACCTGATTGGAAGGAATTTGCTTATTGTTTCCTCGATCTTGTTTACGATAACAACAAGCTAACTCTCTTAAATTTTAAAACCAAAGAAAGTCTTAAAAATGAATCTGTTAGAAAGCTTTTATCAATATGTGAGTTTGCAGCTAAAGAGAGTATTGCTCCTTCAAAGCGAGAAGAAGCGTATATTAAGTGGTTTAAAAAAGAATTAGACGATATAAAAAACAAAGTACTATATGAGAAACTATATAAATTAAACGCAATATATTTAACCACAAATTATGATAATGCTTTAGATTTATTAGCTAAACAACCAAAAATGGAATTAGCAACAGAAGAATATATGGGTTCAGTTCAGCATGAAGAAGAGCCAAAAGTGTTCTTTAGACTTCAAGATTTCAACAAAGATATTTTAAAATCAGGAAATGTTATTCATATACATGGAAGCATTGAAGATACTAAAAATTTAATCGTGACTAATGAAGACTATATTGTGCGATACTATAGCAATTGGAAAAATGACACCTTATCTCCAGATGATAAAGATATGATCGCTAGATTTAAAGATTTTTTAGATTATGTGTGTGATGGAAAATACGTATTGCTATTTATTGGATATGGATTAGAAGAAATAGAAATATTACAGTTTTTATTTGATTACATTGCTGAAAGGGATTTTAATTCAAATAGATATTTATTATTCCCTTGTCTGGCAGATGAATTTCTTAAGGTAAGTTATCTAAATGATTACTATATGAAAAACTATCATATTAACTTTTTGCCTTTAGACATCACAGAAAAGGGATATGACAGCATTGAAGGCTTTTTTGATTTTATCAGTGAGCTCTCCAGGAAAGAAAATCACGAGCCTGAAAATATTGATAGATTTAATAGTGCACTCGAAAAAATTATGGAGTGGTAAAAAATGTGTTTAACGTCTGACGAACAGAAAATATTAGCCGAAGTAAAAGAAATAAGAGAACTCGAGCCATACTTTTTTGAAAAACTTATGGAGAAAAAAGAAGTCAAGTGGCTTGAGCCCCTAAAGAGCAATGGTTTTTTTGATCAGACAAATATACCACAAGATATTCAAGGCTATTCTCAAGAATGGTTAATATTAAAATATGTTAAAAGCATAGTTGGCCAAACAACAAAAGATCAGCTAGAAATTATAAAGGAAGTATTAATTCAGACTGCTGAAATTGCTCATGATAATTACAGAGTAGTAAGACAAACGATTGAAGTTCTTTCAATAATTCCATCAATAGATTATGACGTGAATTACATACAACATCTATTAAATTATTGGCTCAAGGGGAAATATAATCGTTATTGTTTGCAAAGTATTATATATATATTATATCCAGTGGTAACAGAAGCTGATAAGTTGTTCCTAATTTTTAAGTCAGTTTTAGCTAAAATTTTGGAATCTAACACCGATGAGTTTTTAATTGAAAATCTATATAAGAAAAACGATGTAATTAAGCGCTTAACAAAAGATGAATTTTTCATTAATACAACAACCTTTATTATTGAATTATTAGAGAAGAAAATAAGCAAAAATTTACTATCAAGAAGATTTGAAGATTTAGAATTTACAATTCAAATGATAGATGAAAACCTAGTAGTTAAATGTAATGAAGCAGAAATTATAAATCACCCTCTAGTTAATAGAAAAGAGGATACATATTTAATTATTAAGACCATCGGAGAAAAATTTGATACAAAAGATGAAATTGCTATAGATCGATTTTCAAAATTACTATATGAAGATTTATTCAGTGGAGAATGTTATGAATCAATTTTCAGAGAATGGCGACATTTAATACATATTGAGGATTATCTAATTCTATTATTAAGAAATATAATAAAAGAAAATACAGACCGGATTGAAGAATTACAACTTATAATTAATGGCATGTTGAAAAGCAGATACTGTTTAACTATAAAAAATGCTATATATATTATTTGCAATAATTATAGTGGACTTCTGGACTATTTTCTGAAGACTCTAGAAGAGGAACCAGACATTATAGAGTTTATTATTAGATATTATATTTTTGCAGACGAAATAAAGCATTTATTTGAAAATTTCTCCGACTTAAACCAAAGACAAATTGAGATAATTGAAGATAGTATTGAGAAAGGTGAATATATTGATCATGAGTGGTTTACTAAAGGCGATAGGGCTTTATGGAAACAGATGAGATATAAGGCCTTAAAAAATAATGCCCATTTCTATGAGAAATATCGTTCACTAAAGAATCTTACGGGAAAGGATCCAGAATTAACCCCACCGATTCAATTTTCTGGAGCTCATTGGATTGAGCAAAAATCCTCTCTTTCTAAAAATCAAATTGTTAATATGTCTAATGATGAACTTATAAAAGAAATTATTTCATTCAAGCCAAAAGAGAATTTTGAAATGTTTTCGGAGGAATCTTACCGGGGACTCGGTGAGGTGTTAGCAGTAGTAATAAAAGAAAATCCTGAAAGATTTACAAATGAACTTGATAAATTCATTATAGTCCCTTATGAAATTATGGCTTCAATAATAGATACATTTAAAGAAATAATAAATGATAAAGTGACTGACGTAAGAAGAATAATAGAGTTTTTTAATGAATACTGCAGTCAGCCTTCATTCTGGGAGGATACCTACTGCTATTGTGAAGACAAGAGTCGATCATATACTCATATTACTGTATTAAAAAGAATGGGACGATATCTTCAAGCATATATTTCGAATGATAAATTATTATTCGACGTAGATGTCTACAATAGTTTGATTAATATATTCAATATCTCCTTAAATAAATTTGATTTTGTATCTACTGAATCTGATCTATTTAAAAATAATGATTATGGGTTATATACAATAAATTCATTTGGCGGCATATTTGCAGAAGTAATATTAGAATTAGCTTTAAAGATAAAGAGGGTAGGATTAGAAGGCTATGATTCAAAATGGAATATTGAAATCAAACTTATATATGAAGACTTGTTAGCAAGGAAATCTATCGATGCATATTTCATATTTGGCGAATATATTGGCTATTTCGCTTATATTGATAAAAAATGGACTCTTGAGAAAATCGAATCCATAACATTGGATGATCCAATATGGGAATTTTTTATGTCGGGTTACCTATATGGAAGAACAGTTTACGATGATTTTTATAAGATAATGGGTGTAAATTATTTGCATGCCCTAAGCTATAGATTTACTGATAAAGATATGAGAAAACGCCTTATAGGGCATATAACTCTTGGATATTTAAATGGTTTTGAAGATAATAGCACTTACAAGCCATTTAACGAGATGTTGAAACAATGGAACATTGATGACATTAACGAGGTTATTTCATTCTGTTTCGGAGATCGAAACAAGGATAAATCAAACGAAATTGCTCAACTAAACATGCTAAATTTTTGGAATCTAATTAGACAAAAGTACTCAAGTACTCCAGTCGAAAATATGAACCAGAGTGAGATAGAATTAATACAACACTCTGTACATATGATAACAAACTTTGACTATCTTAATGACTCAATAGAAGAAGACTTAATTTTCTGCTTTGGCTTTTTAAGGGGAAATCTTAATGATTACTACATAGTAGATTTTATCAAAAACCAGATAAATAAAGACGACCAAAATGAAAGATTAAAAGGCCTAATAATAGAATTCTTTAAAAAATGTACGCCATCATATCCTGAAGAAGAAATACTTCGTCTACTTGATTATATTAAAGATAAAACGGATGAGTTAAAGGAAATCCGTGATATATATAAAAATCCGTATACTCGATCCTTTGTTGTAGAGCATATTGTTAAATTACTAAATTAAAACTCTATCGAAGGGTTTGAAAAAGACATAGATGATATTTGCGGTTACGGAAAAAAGTAGCCGCATTTTTATTTAATCTAAATTCGGCAGATACCCCTGCCGTTTTTTATTACAACAAAGGAGGAAAAATCAATGACCAAGATCATCGCCCTTGCTAATCAAAAAGGTGGCGTGGGTAAAACAACAACTGCCGTGAATCTCGGCATAGGCCTTGCGCGACAAGGAAAAAGGGTGCTTCTTGTAGATGCAGATTTACAGGGGAATTTGACGGACTCTCTCGACTGGAAAACGCCGGACGAGTTTAAAGAAACGCTTGCGTCCGTTATGACCAAGGTGGTGACGGATGAACCGCTTACGGAGAATGAGGCCATCCTGCACCATGAGGAAGGCGTTGATTTGCTCCCGTCCAACATTGAGCTGTCGGCGCTGGAGATGTTGCTCAGCAACACGATCAGTCGCGAGACGATCATGCGGAGCTATCTGCAATGTGTTAAGCATCGCTATGATTATGTGCTAATCGATTGCTCGCCATCGCTTGGCTTGGTGACGGTGAATGCACTCGCAGCCGCAGACAGCATTATCATTCCGGTGCTGTCTCATTATCTGCCGACAAAAGGAATGCTACACTTTGAAATTAAGAAGTATTTGATTGAAGGCTTTATAGTCAGGATAACGCAACTAAAGAAATAAATTTCTTTGATACATGTTTTTTTGCACTCCCAACAGGTATTTTAACTATAGGCATGCCCCTAGTGAGCTTTATAGCACCGGTTTCTTTGCTATTCTCATTATTTATTGCTTAACTGGGAGTCTACAACGTCCGTATTGTCTCAGCCGTTTCGCTAATCCAAAGGTTTTTTTTAGTATCAGCCTTTTGGAAACGTAGTACTTATATTATTTTATAAACATGTCTCAAATGGTGCAAATTAGCAATAATTTGCGTTATATAGCTATTCGCTTTATAATTTTTATCAAAGATTAATTGTGAAAGGAGACAAAGCATTGGATAAAAGCAAAGATAAACAGCATATGGGCCACGAGAATATGAACCATGAACATATGGATCATGAACATATGGATATGGGCCATGAGAATATGGATCACGAAAGTATGAACCATGGGAATATGGGCCACATGATGCAGGATGCCGGACAGCCCTCCAACGACCATTCTATGGAAGGCCATAGTCACAGTGGACATATGGAAGGTCATAACGGCGGAGGCATGAGCGGTCATACCCACCACGCAATGATGGTGCGCGATTTCAGGCGGCGGTTTTTCTTTTCACTTCTGGTCACTGTTCCGATTCTTATATTGTCGCCCGTTATACAGGGGTTTATCGGATTAAATCTAAAGTTTTCCGGTGACAGCTATATTTTATTTGCGCTTTCAACGGTACTGTTCATCTTCGGAGGCAAGCCGTTTCTTTTGGGAGCAAGAGACGAACTGAAGCAGAAAGCCCCGGCGATGATGACACTCATCGCGTTTGCGATATCCGTCTCGTATATATACAGTTCCCTAACGGTGTTTGTGATAGAAGGAATGGACTTCTTCTGGGAGCTGGCTACGCTTATTGCGATTATGCTGCTCGGCCACTGGATCGAGATGAGGTCGGTAATGGGAGCGTCTATGGCGCTTGAGGAGCTTGCAAAGCTTATGCCCGAGGAAGCGCATCTAATTGGCAAAGACGGAGGGGTGACCGATGTGCCGGTTCAAAACCTTAAGGCGGGAGATATAGTCCTTGTAAGGCCCGGTGAGAAGGTGCCTATAGACGGTACGATAACAGACGGCCAGTCGTCGATAAACGAATCGATGATTACGGGTGAATCGGTTCCGGTAGAAAAGCGTACAGGTGACGAAGTGATTGGTGGCTCGGTCAACGGTGACGGTGCAATCAGGTTCAAAGTCAGCAGGATCGGTGATGAGACATTCCTGTCGCAAGTAATCAGGCTTGTCAGGGAGGCACAGGAATCCAAATCTAAAACGCAGCGGCTTGCCGATACAGCTGCAAAATGGCTTTTCTATATCGCGGTTACAGCCGGAATAATGACATTTTCCGTATGGATCTTAATCGGATACGATTTAAACTTTGCGATAACCAGAGCGGTAACGGTGATCGTTATATGCTGCCCGCATGCGCTGGGGCTCGCAATACCTTTGGTCACTTCGGTTTCCACGAGCATCGGAGCGAAACGCGGATTGCTTATAAGGAACAGGGCGGCGTTTGAGAACGCAAGGAAGCTTAACACAATCGTTTTCGATAAGACAGGAACGCTTACGGAAGGTGAATTCGGCGTTACGGACATTTATGCAACAGGCATGTCTGAAGATGAATTATTAGCAATTGCAAGTTCGGTTGAAGTCAATTCAGAGCACCTGATCGCTAAAGGCATTATAAAAGAGGCAGAAAAGCGCAGGCTCAAATTCAGTGACTCCAAAGACCATATGACACTGCCGGGCAAAGGGCTCATGGCCACCGTAAATGATAAGCATGTTATGATCGTGAGCCCAGGGTATCTTGAAGAAGAGAAAATTCCTTACAATAAGGAAAGCTATGGAAATCTTGCAGAACAAGGAAAAACAGTAGTGTTCGTACTTGTGGATAATGCGCTTGCTGGATATATCGCACTGTCGGATATCGTACGCGATACAGCGAAAGAGGCCATTGAACAGCTCAGAGTTATGCGTATAGAGCCTGTCATGCTGACGGGAGACAATAAGAAAGTCGCGACATATATTGCAGGGAAGCTCGGCATAGATAAAGTATTTGCGGAGATGCTTCCGAAGCAAAAAGCCGAGACGGTGGATGCGCTGCACAGCGAAGGGCGGATCGTCGCGATGACGGGAGACGGGATCAACGACGCGCCGTCACTGGCAAAGGCGGACCTCGGTATCGCGATTGGCGCAGGCACGGATGTCGCGGTCGAGACTGCGGACGTAATACTCGTCAAGAGCAACCCGCTGGATGTGATCAACATCATCAAGCTTTCAAGGGCTATCTACAGAAAGATGATACAGAACCTCATATGGGCGACCGGTTATAACGCAGTAGCCCTGCCGCTTGCCGCAGGCGTACTGTATAATTTAGGTATCGTTTTGAACCCGGCGGTAGGCGCTGTGCTGATGTCTCTCAGTACCATAATCGTTGCGATAAATGCGAGGCTACTGAAAATCAAATAGAGTTAGAAATAACGCAAAGCCCTTCAGTTTTCAAAATTGAAGGGCCTTTTCATAGGGCTTACGTCTTAGATTAATAGAAGGCGAGGTATAATGAGGAACTGAAAACGATTATAACCGGGTAATTTTGTAAAGCACCCCGGACTCAGCCCAAGGAGTCATAGCGGATTCACTGACTTGCAGAGTCCCAAAATCAAGCATATAAAGAGTTTTCCCATCCCGGCTGAATTTAACATCAATAGGCCTTATAGGCGGATGCCCATTTCCATGCCCGTCCTGATGGCCGTTTATTGGGGTTAAAAAGTCAGTGACTTTACCTGTATTCAGATTTACACGAACTACCCGGTGACCCGGATGGTTATGAACTGTTCCCGTCATTGGAGAAAGTGCACCGAACAACGATACAAATACTTCTCCTACATAACCAAACTGCGGATTATGAGAGAAATCAAACTGCATAGCGGCAGCATGGGGTTCGAACGTGGCGATTAGGGTACCGGATATTTGCGGATGATCCGCTAAAACCAGTTCGGGAGTATCGGCATTTTCGGGTTTGAAACGGGGATCTGATACAGGCAGATACGCTACATAATCCGGCCATCCATACCATCCTCCTCCTTGGATATCGTACATCAGGTCTGGAGCATTCGCGACCGGCCTGCTCCCACGGGCATCGTAGCCTTGATCAATACAGATTAATCTCCCTTGCGGAGATATTTTGAGCGCATACGGGTTTCTCAGACCCGACGCATACTGCTCAAGTCCCGAACCATCCATATTTGCGCGATAAATGACGCCATTTGCTTTTAAATGCCCTTCAACAATCTCGCCGGGGTAGCTGGGCGTACCGAAAGGATGGAAAGCACCTGTTATGACGTACTCCGGATTCTCAAGGTTGAAGGGGTTCAAGGACTGATAATTAACGCCCCGTAGCGTATAGTCTCTTGGAGCAATATCATGCCAATCTGGGTGAGAGCCGAGCCAACCCATACCGAAATTATCTATGCCGACAACCGCAGAATTGGTAAAGGTGCCATTGCCAAAATACATGTTGTCATGACTGTCAAACACAATATTTGAAGTATAGTGATCACCGCCCGTTGGGAGACCGTCAACCAATACCTTGCGTGTGCCATTGCTGACCCTATGTATTTTGCCTGGATGACTGCCCGTCGCAACATAGAAAGAACCTTTATGCCATGTAAGCCCGGTTAACGGCCCCTCGAAGCCTGAAGCTATCGTGGTGACACGGCCGGAAGGCTCAACCCGTTTGATCTTTCCGCCACCCTGGACCTTGGCTGGACCATATGAAAAACCGGATTCGCCAATAAAAACATTACCTTGGTCATCAAGCGCGATGGAAGTTGGATATGTAAACCCTTTGACTACTGTTTCTATTTTATATCCTGGTTCCAATTTGAAGCGGGGCTGAGAGTTTCCATGATATGCTGTTTCAGGCTCCGTTCTGTTATGGTGGTTTTGTATAGGTATACGTATTTCATGCCCTGGTGACAGATATCTTGTGTTATATATTTGCGGGTTTAACTCCAGAATGTCATTGACATCTATACCATATTGTCTGGCGATTGAATATAAAGTATCTCCATGATTCACTATTATATGTCCTGTTTTATTTGTATTTGCGTGTCTACTGTCCATTATCTATACCTTCTTAAAAAGCTTCTAGCATATACTATGCAATACTCATGCATAAGTGAAGGCATTATAAAAAAGCTGGTTAGCGTTGAATCTAGCCAGCAGCTGCTTATATGCAAACGATTAGGCTATCACTCTGTGTAAACAATCCTCGTTATCATTCCGCCGGGTGAAACACCATTGTTTGACTGGTGAAAAGTTTTTGTTCCGTTCAGCGGCCAAACGCCAGGGTTATTAGCCATAAAGTCAACCTCAACTCTTCTGCCAGATACAACGCTTATCGTGTCATCCAGCATGGAGTACCTTGGGAAACCATCAACGTGAGTAACCGTAAAGTCATGTCCATGAGTATGCATGGAGTGGGACTGGCTTGATTTATTAATAAACCTAATCTTAATATGTTCTCCATACCGTACCAATAAAGGTGACGTGTCCGGAAAGGCTTTGCCGTTAATTGTGAAGAAGTTCGGATTTCTGTCAAACTTATTCAGATCAAACACACCAGAAGCGACCTTGCCAAGCTGTGACTGTTGGGGGATCTCCCATTGTTGAAGCAGCAGAATGAAATCTCGGTCAGGAACCATTTCATACGATAAGCGTTCCTCAATTGGCAGTACGATAAAAGCTCCGATTAAACCCTGCGAAACTTGAAAGCCCATCGATGAATGATAAAAGAAAGTTCCGCTTTGCCAGCAATAGAATTCATATGTGTGGGATGTCCCCGGCTTGATTTTTACATTGTTGGGCTCAATCTCAGGAACACCGTCCTGAGGATTGGGTTTAGTTAGTCCATGAACGTGAAGGGCAGTGTCTTCATTTAATCTGTTTTCAACGGTTAGAGCAATCCATTCGCCCTGTCTCATAACAATCACGGGGCCCGGAGTTGACCCATTATATCCCAGTGCTTTTATTCTCACATCAGATAAAATCGGATGTACTATTTCCTCTGCAATGAGGTGAAAATGCCGCACGGAAGCTGACTTTTTATATTTTGCGAATTGCACATCGGGAGAGAAAAGCCGTTTTTCCCAATCATCTACCAGCGACGAGTTGTTATTGTAAGTATACTCATACATAATAATTTCCACCTATAATTCTTTTATAATATTATATGAAGCGTATACCGGACGGTGATAAAACCAGGTTGATTTGAAAATCTCTTTAAAAATAATGGGCATACTATAGGAACTTGATGCCAATAATATAGTTAGAATTAAACCTTTAAGGAGATTTTTAATATGGGAGTAGTAACGAACGTATCCAACGCTTATCAGAAATGCATTGACGCTTGTGGCCGCTGCGCTCAGGCTTGCTATGAGTGCTTTGAAGCCTGCTTGAACGAAGCAGATGTTCAGGCCAGAACCAAATGCATCAAGATGCTGGTCGAATGCGCGAGAATGTGCGAGATGTCTGTAGCGGGAATGTCCTCAAACGCTAATTTTGCGAAGGATCATTGCAAGCTTTGCGCAACCGTATGCGATGCTTGCGCCCAGGAGTGCGAAATGTTTAAAGACCAGCATTGCCAGCAGTGTGCCCAGGAATGCAGAACATGTGCTCAGGAATGCAGAAATATGGCTGGTATGTAGGGGTTAGGCTCAGAGAGCATCATTAAGATATCAATAAGGCGGGGTTCACCTGCCTTATTAATTTGGTCGTTAACGTCATAGCTCTGCTGTTTCAATATCATGGATTTCTTCTTGATTTAATTCGAATGAAAAGATATCCAAGTCTTCTTTCATGTGAACTGGATTTGTAGTTCCGGTCAAGCAAATGATTCCTGACTGATAACAAAAACGAAAAATAATCTGAGGTAATGTCTTTTTATATTTAATCGCTATATGTGCTAAAGGATCCGATGATATGGCCTGTACATTGGCTGTTAGCAATGAAAAACCTTGATATTTTATATTCATTTTTTTACAATATGATCTGACTTCAAAATCCCAACCGTGTTTTGCATAGCAACGATTTTGTACATAAGCAGGCTTAACATAGCTATTTTCGTATAGCTGGATAAGCTGGTCTTGCGTTACATTGGATATTCCTATCGCTAGAGCCTTCTTCATCCTATAAAGCTCTTCCATGGCTGCCCATGCTTCCATATCTTCCTGATGAATACCTCTGGAATACATCGGGCCATGCAAGAGATAAGAATCAATATACTCTGTTTGTAAATGGCTTAGAGAAGAACTAAACGATTGAATCACCTGATTGCTAATGGAAGTCCGAGGGTCATAGGGCAGTCTATGATCCTGTCCACCCTCATATGTGAACTTGGTCTGTAAAAACAAATCAGCACGGTTTAAGCCAGATTTTTTAAGATAGCTTTGGATCGCGCTTCCAACACCCTCTTCATAATAGTGTTTTCGCTGATTGGCGGTATCAATAGCACGGAAGCCTGATGATAATGCTAATTCGGTTAATTCTTCTGTTTTTAACTCTTTCCATGCGGTTCCATAAATTAATATTGGCTCTGAAGAATTCAAAGTATATACTCCGTTCAGATTATTGACTATACTCAATTTATTATATCAGTTTCTTTTTGCGGCTTTAACGAATTCATTTGCGTCACGAGGGATTTCATCAAAATCTCCTCTAAAATGCTTTAAAATCATCTTTTCTGTACAGATCTCATATACTGTTCTCACTCCGAGTTTTCTGATTAAAGGCAAAGGCGGGCACCATCCCTCTAATGCATGCATGAATAAATAAAATGATATAAATCCGCCTATTAAGAACAACCATCCGTTTACGAGGAACCCCAATACAGTACCGATAAATATGATCGCAGAAGCGTTTGCTTCCAATACGCGCTCAGTATCCCATTCTTTGTTTAGTTCATCGATCCTTCTTGAAATGTCCTCTTTATTTGCATTCAGGTATTTAGCAACATTTTCGGTCATTTGCCTTTCAATTTTATCGTTTGATTTATGGTTCGTACTTATCTTTACCCGAAAAGCGCTACGGGGGAAAAAAGTTGATTTCATAGTTATATATCCTTTTTTTATTATTTTGAGTTGGACCCTATTTTAATATACGCTGATTTGCCAGCATCTTTTTTGAAAGGTAAAGTAGCAAATCGCACGTTTGGTTTTAAGCTTAGTTATTAGTTTCACAGGTAATACATAACAAGCATATATGATTATCACTGATATTAATGTGGGTTCGATA